>PUKG01000230.1 GCA_003550445.1 Halobacteroidaceae bacterium | reverse complement strand
TTGCATCTACATACCCTTCTGCAACCCCCTCCCGCAGGGCAATTACATCTTCAGGTTTCCGCAAGGGAGGGTTCATCCTGGCATTTGTTCCTTTTTCCTTAATTATCCGGTAATCAAGGGCTAGGTGGTGAGGAGTAACCTCGCAGGTGAGATTCAACCCTTCCTTTTTCCCTTCAATAACCAGTTCCAGGGATTTAGCACAGCTAATATGGGCGAGATGCAAATTTCCTCCCCTTTTGATAAGGCATTCAATGTCACGATAAACCATATTCACTTCGGAAGCTAAATCTTCTGGTTCGTAGTTTTGGTCCTCGCAATGCTCAATATAAACAAATCCGAGTTCAGAACTTGCTTGCAGGATTTCATTTAAAAGCCCCTGATCCCAAATTGGTTGGCCATCATCACTGAAAGCCACAGCACCCGCGGAAAGAAGTCCAGAAAAATCTGTTAATTCTTTTCCTGTTAGCCCGAAGGTTGCTGCGGGAATCTGGTGGTAGGACGGTCCCCCAAGTTCTTTCCCTTTTTCCAGTATTTTAGAAACAAGGTTAGGGTTATCAATTACAGGAGTTGTATTGGCCATTGCAGCAACGCCGGTGAAACCACCGGCCGCCGCTGCCTGAAGGCCACTAAATAAATCCTCTTTATGGGTCTGACCCGGATCTCTGAAGTGAACGTGCATATCAAAAAAACCAGGGAAAACCTGAAGCCCTTTACAATCAATTACTTCCGTTGAATCCTCTGGAGGGTCAATCTCCTTCCCGATGGAAGATAAAAGGGTTTCTTCAATCAGAATATCTCCAGTAAATATTTCTTTTTTGCCAGGGCAGATTAAATCCGCACCTTTTAAGAGGTAGGCCAAACCTATCACTCCTTAATTTTTCCGACTGGGGCAGGACTAACAAACCCAAGATCCTTTTTGGGTAAAATTAAGTTAAGAAGTATTCCCACCATGGCCGCAAGACCCATTTGCTCAAAAACAAGACCCCCAATTTCCAGGGAAATCCCACTCAAACCAACCACCAGGGTTAGAGAAACAATTACCAGGTTACGGGGGTTGGAAAAGTCAACTTCGTTTTCCGTAAGAGTTCTTAAACCAACACCAGCGATCATTCCAAAAAGAAGGAAGGTTATCCCTCCCATTACTGCCGCTGGAATACTCTGGATTACGGCTCCAAATTTCCCGACAAAACTTATTAACATTACAAAAACAGCTGCCATTGAAACAATCAGAGCATTTTTTATTCCGGTTAGAGCAAGGACCCCAACGTTTTCACTGTAAGTAGTGTTGGGAGGACCCCCAAAAATTCCTGCAAGCATTGTTGCAACTCCATCTCCAAGTAGGGTCCTATGTAAGCCGGGTTTAACTACAAAATCTTTACCTACCGTCCTGCTTAAAGCCACAACATCCCCCAGATGTTCGACGATTGTAACCAGGGCAATGGGAGTAATAATAGTTATCGCGGCAAGAGAACCCTGAAATGAAGGGGCAGTGAAAGAAGGCCAGGCAAGCCAGGCGGCCTCATAAAACGGAGTGAAATCAACCAGACCCTGAACCAGGGCAAATAAATAACCTCCAATAATTCCAATCAAAATCGGGATTAATTTTAAAAACCCTCGCAGGAAAATACTTACCACAACAGTTAAAACCAGGGTTACCAATGCTGTCGTTGGGTGATCCATAAACATATCTTTTGCAACCGGAGCCAGGGCAAGTCCAATTATTATTATTACTGGCCCAACAACAACAGGAGGAAGAAGTTGTTTAAAGAACTCCGGTCCAACCTGTTTGATGATTAATGCAACCAGTACATAAATTAACCCAGCAAAAACAACTCCAACCATTGCCGGGCCAATTCCTAACCCCAGATTTTCCTGGAAAATTACCATTTGCAGGGGAATAATGAAGCTGAAGGATGAACCCAAATAAGCGGGAACTCTTCCCCGGGTAATAAAATAGAATGCCAGAGTTCCAATAGCCGAAGTAAACAAAGCTACTGCCGGGTCAAGACCTGTTAATCTGGGAACAAGTATTGTTGCCCCAAACATAGCGAAAAGGTGCTGTAAGGCCAGCATTGCTGCTCTGCCCTTGCCAAAATTTCCAATCTCCTGCCAGTTTTCCTTGAACATTCCTGCTTCTTTCCCTGCCATTTAACCGCCTCCTAATGTATTTTCCCAATCGGCACAGTGAAACAGGCAGGGGAAATACTTTTGTGGCCTTCCCTTGCCGGCCTCTCCGGACCGAATTAAAGGGCTTTCTTTATCTTATTCTGTTATTAAATACACGCCATCATTTTTATCAACTTCTTTTAGTTCAACCTGGACAATTTCCTTTTTTGAAGTTGGCAGGTTTTTTCCTACAAAATCTGCCCGGATAGGAAGCTCTCTATGACCTCGATCAATTAATACCGCCAAACCAATTTGCCGTGGTCTCCCTTTATCCATCAGGGCGTCCATCGCTGCCCTGATGGTTCTTCCTGTGAAAAGGACATCATCAACCAGGATTATTCTCTTACCAGAAACATCAAAGGGAAGGTCTGTTTCATGCAGGATTGGGTGAGGGCCCACCAGAGTTAGGTCATCTCGGTAAAGGGTAATATCAAGCACCCCAACCTTTATTTCCCGGCCTTCAATATCTTTCATCCTTGCTGCGATTCTTCTGGCCAGAGGTGCTCCCCGGGTTTTAATTCCCACAAGGTATAGATCATCCACCCTTTTAAATGCTTCAATAATTTCATGGGCAATTCTGGTTAAGGCTCTCCTAATGTCACCTTCATCCATAATCACTTTCTTTTTTTCGTTCATTTTTACCCCTCCTGCATAAAAAGGCTTCCTGTCAGGCCAACAGGAAGCCGGTAAAAATCTTCCTTGTTAACCTCGCAGGGTTAACTTAAAGGACTTCATTTGCTTCTCTAAATATTATCAATAGAATTCTTGTTTGTCAAGAACTCATTTTCTTTGTGTTTTTTCATCCTTAATAAAACACAGGTATCCAGATTGACTTTCAAGGTAAAAATAATTTCCAGGAAAATTAAAAGTCAAAATTCCAAAAACCATAACCAAACAATTTTCGTCTATCACTACCCATTTTTGAATTCATCTTCAATTCTCTCCAGAGCTTCAACTAACAGGGGCCGTGGGCAGCCCACATTTATCCTCAAAAAACCTTTCCCCTGATCCCCAAAAGAAAAGCCGGGATTTAAACCAACTCGAGCTTTGTGAACCATTCTTTCAACAAGGTCTTCATCAGTTAGCCCAAGACCCCGGAAATCGAGCCATACAAGGTATGTTCCCTCGGATTTACTCGCCTTTATGGCAGGCAGTTTTTCTCCAAGAAACTTAATTAAAAAATCCATGTTTTCATCCAGATAACTTACTAGACACTCCAGCCAGTCCTCCCCATAATTATAAGCCGAGGTGAAAGTAATTCCCCCAAACATATTTACCTTATTCATCCCAAAACGTTCCGCCAAGTCAATAAACTTAGCCCTGTATTTATCCTCGGGAATAACCGTTGCAGAAGCCTTTAATCCAGCAAGATTAAAGGTTTTACTTGGGGCCATACAGGTAATTACCCCATCATAAGCCAGCTTATCTGCCACCTTGGCCAGGGGGAGGTGTTTGAAACCAGGCATAATAATATCGGACCAAATTTCATCGGATACCAGTAACACATCTTTTTCGGCACAAATCCGAACCAGTTCCTCCAATTCATTTTCCCTCCATACCCGGCCAACTGGGTTATGAGGATTACAAAAAATCAGCATTTTAGTCCTGGAATCAATATTTTTCTTTAAGTGATCAAAATCCATTTCATAACCATTATCAGTTTCTTGTAGGGGGTTTAAAACCAGTTCTCGTTTATTTTTCTCAGCAGTTGAAAAAAAAGGTGGATAAACAGGGGGTTGAATCACCACTTTATCCCCCTCTTCAGAAAATGTATTTATTGCCAGGGAAATTGCGGGGACAACACCCGGGTTGGCAATGATCCATTCATTTTCAACTGACCAATCGTGGCGTTTTTGCATCCAGTTAATAAAGCTTTCCTTAAAACCATCAGGCACACCAGAATAACCAAAGACAGGGTGCTTTATTCTTTTCTCCAGTTCTTGTTGGACTTGAGGAGGAACAGAAAAATCCATATCAGCAACCCAAAGGGGAAGGATTTCTTCTTTTCCAAAGATTTCTTTTGTATAGTCCCATTTAATACAGTTTGTTCCTCTTCTTTCAATAACTTCGTCAAAACAGTATTTCATTTCAATCACCCTCATTTATTGTTAGATATTTTTCTAAACCCAGGTCCCGGGAAATTTTTATAAAATCTTCCCAGGGTGGGGCTTTGAAAGCCATAGTTTTTTCTAGAAATGGGTGAAAAAACTCTAATTTAAAACTATGTAACATTTGCCTTGGAGCAGCAGTTGCCAACTGTTTGCCAGCGTAAACCTTGTCCCCCAAAATCGGGTTTCCGATAAAAGATAGGTGAACTCGTAATTGATGAGTCCTTCCGGTTCTGGGTTTTAACTCCAAAAGAGTATTATCTCCAGATTGCCCAAGAACTTTAAAAAAAGTCTGGGCTTCTCGTCCCCCAACAACTCCACAGGCCATTCTCTTCCGCTGTTGGGGATGGCGTCCAATGGGAATATCTATCCAACCTTCAGACCGGGAAAAACCTCCCCGAACAATAGCCAGGTAGGTTTTATTAACTTCCCTGTTTTTAAAAGCTTTTATAAGATGGGCGTGGGTTTTATCGGTTTTTGAGACAACCATTACTCCAGAAGTATCTCGGTCAAGGCGGTGAACAATTCCCGGTCTTAACTTCCCTCCGATGCCCTCAAGATCACGACAATGGAAAAGAAGGGCATTCACCAGGGTGCCATCGGGGTGTCCCGCAGCAGGATGAACCACCAGGTCGGGTTGTTTATTAATTACAATAAGCCATTGATCCTCGAAAAGAATTTTCAATGGGATATTTTGAGGAATCAGTTTGATGGGCTGTGGGGGTGGGATTTCCAATTTAATTTCCTGACCTTCATTCAACCGGTAACTTGCTTTAACTTTTTTTCCATCAACGAAAACTTTTCCCTCTTTTATTATTTTCTGCACAAAACTCCTGGAAAGATCTTCCTGGTAACTGGCTAAAAACCTATCAACCCTTTCACCTTCCCGGGTAGCGGTTATTATCCTTGTTTCAGCTTTCATATCGCTCTGTTCTCCAATCTAAAAAGAGCTGGAAGAAAAACAAAAAAATTGCCAGCGTAATGGCAGAATCGGCAATATTAAAGACGGGCCAGATTTGAAAGTCCAGGAAATCGATGACATATCCTCTAAAGATCCGATCAAAAAAATTGCCAGCCGCTCCCCCGACAAGCAACCCCAGAGCGGCTTTATTCCACCAACTTTTCTGGGGGAAAAGATTCCTGAATTTAAAAATAAAAAAGAAAAGAATCAGGGTAATAATAATTAAAAACCCCGTTCTTCCCTGGAAAACCCCAAAAGCCCCCCCTGTATTATGAAGGAGGGTTAAGTGAAAATAGTTTTCTATTATCGGTTGAGAAACAAAAAGATCAAGTCTATTTTCAACCATAATCTTTGTTATTTGATCCAATGAAAAAACAATTAGAGCCCAAAACCAGACCAACACGCTTCACCCCAAAATTAATCAAATATTTAAAGAAAATCCTGAACAATTCGGATTAACCTGGCAATAAATTCTCCAATAACAGGCAGGTTTAACTCTCCCAGGCGGAATAATACCATCAAAAAGATTGCACCAAGTATAGTAGCTCCTACTGCAAAACCAAGTCCCCTTGCCAGCCCCAGAACAAAATTGGTAAACAAAAGTTTCTTGGGAGATTTAAGAAGATCAAAATAATCTTCAATCCCAATCTCCTCGACTCTTTCGGTAATATCCTCAACTCGCCCATTAATTTTTTCCAGCATAAAAACAATCTCTTGTTTCTCTTCCTTTTCCCGATCTTCAGTCATAAACTTACCCCTTCCCTTTTTTATAAAAAGGAGTGAACTAAAGGGTCCTTGAAAATTTAATCAATTCTTTAGCCAAAAGATCAAGTGGATCAATAATAAATTCCGTTTGACCCTTAATTTTTTCGTTATACGGGGGCCAGAATAAAAAGGACAATTCGGTGCAACCAAGAACAACACCTTCACTTTTTTCCTGAATTTGATTTATAATTTCTAATAATTCTTCCTGTTGCTCTCTTAGCCCTCCGCCCTTTTTCACTTTATAAATTAATGCCTGGACTTTTTTTTGAACTTTTTCTTCTGGAATTTTTAGCCCTGAAAAAACCCCCGTATTTACTGTTCCCCTGGTAGCAAGCAAGAAAAATGGCTTCCCGGTTTTCTTTTTTTGTTCTTCCGTTTTCTTTTGAGTTATCTTAACCATATTCAAAAAGGGAATGGAAACTGTTTTTTCAATTTCCAAAAAAAAAGCGTGGGCTGTATTACAGGGCATCCCAATTACTTGAGCCCCGGCAGCCTGAAGCCTTTGGGCAGATGCTTGTAACTGGGAAACAGGGCTTTGCCCTCTTCCGAGGAGGGCTTCAGTTCTATCGGGAATGGTGGGATTATTGTCAATAATTATCCGAAAATGGTCCTGGTCCTTTTGGGCATCAGTTAGAGCTACAATCCTGTGGAAAAGAGTAATGGTTGCATCGGGTCCCATTCCCCCCAGAATTCCAATAACCCCTTTAGTCTGATTGTCCATCCTCGCTTGTTTCCTCCTCGCTCTGCTCCTGGTCCTGCACCTGGGCTTCATGCTTTTCTAAGTACTCTAGATGGGTTTCAAGCAAAGTCCTGAAACGGACACGGAATAATTCTTCAAGCTCTTTAAGCTTTTGGTAACGGGAATAATAGTCCTGGATTTGACCCTGGGCATCTTCAATTATTTCCTTTGCCTTGATCTTGGCTTCTTTTACTATTAAGTCGGATTCTTTTTCTACCTTCTCTTTTTCTTCTTCGGCTCTCTCCAGATCCTGTTTTAGAATTTTTTCATTGGCTTTACATTTATCCAACTGCTTTTGAAGTTCTTCATTCTCTTCTTTTAACAGGTTCACCTCATTAAAAACTTCCTCGTAATCCCGGCCAACCTGTTCCAGGAAATCATCAACATCTTCCTTTTTATATGACCAGACAGAAAAACCCCGCCTAAATTCTTTGTTATAGATGTCTAAAGGATTTAATCTCACCTTAAGTCCTCCCTTTTTCTCATCCGCGACATAACTACCCGCAAACGGCCTTTTTTTGTCTCTCCTTCAACCTCTTCCAAACAAACAATTCCATGATTTTCCCACTCTATGGTATCTCCGATTTCAACATTTTGTGCGGGATTTGTTACTACCTTCCCCTCATGGATTATTTTCCCATCTTTAATATGTTGTGCTGCCTTCGACCTTGAACAACTATAACCAATTCCGGCAAGAGCATCCAGTCTGAGGGAAGGAACCGTGCTTTTGATTTCCTTTTTTTCTTCCATCAATCCCAACCTCCTTAACCAAGAAACGCGCTAATTACAAGTTGCCTGATTAAAATTAATAATAAAATTGCAATAAACGGGGAAAAATCCAAACCCATTTGGTTTCTGGGCAATAAGTTCCTGATAGGACTCAAAATGGGTTCGGTTACCTCAAACAAAAACCTTAAAATCTTTCTCCAGGGATTCTGGATGTTTTGTAAGGGTAAAAAAGAAATTATTACCCTCGCAATAATAAGCCAGTACAAAATTTCAAAGAAAAAAAGTATGGTTCGTGTTAAAAACACTAGCAAATTCCCCCTTCCTCTGAAAACAAAACTCGGCCCAAGCGTATAATAGTAGCACCTTCTTCAATGGCAACTAAATAATCCTGCGACATTCCCATAGAAAGTTCCTTCATCTCAATCCGGTTCCATTCCCTTTCTTTAACATTCTCTGATAGCTTTCTCAGATCAGCAAAATAAATTCTGGTTTCTTCAGGATCACATACGAAGGGAGCCATGGCCATTAATCCTTTAACTTCAATATTTTCCAATTCATCAAGTTCATCAAGAGATTTTAGTAATTCCTGTTTACTAAAGCCATACTTTTGTTCCTCCCTTGCTATATTAACCTGTAATAAAACAGGGATCCTCCTTCCAACCCGCCTCGCTTCCTGGGAAACTTTTTTTGCCAGGCGCAAACTATCCACAGAATGGATCATTGCAAGCTGGGGAATACGCACTACATATTTTACCTTATTGCGTTGAAGATGTCCAATAAAATGCCAGTTTACACTCCTGGTAAACATTTCTGCTTTACTCATTAATTCCTGAACCCGGTTTTCTCCCAGATCGGTTAAACCTTTTTCCAAAATCCCTTCGACTTCTTCATAAGTTCTGTTTTTGGTAACTCCAACAATTTTCACTTCTTTATTATCCACAATTTTTAACTTCTTTTTAATCTGTTCAAAATTCTCTTTTTTGGTTTCTGGCAAAAGAAGCACACCTCCTGCTTTAATTACCGCTGCTGCAAAAAAATTTCGTCTCCTGGAGTTAAACCTTCAATTACCACCATTTCTTCGTTCCCACCCCTAACTTCTACAATCCTTTGAACTGGCTGCTGTCGCCCGGGAACTAATACTGCATACCCATCTTCAGTTTCCAAAATTGCTTCCCGAGGAACCACAACACCCCTGAAAATTCCCCTAACCACGTTGACAGGTTGGGTTCGCAGGGAAAGGAACTCATCAACAAATTGTCTCATCTGAACTATTACTATCCTGTCCTGAAATAAAACGTCAACCACCTGAACCCAATAAATTTCCCGATCAAGACGGGGGAATTCAATTCGAAAACTTGCACCTTCCGAGGGAATAGGTTGTTCAGGCGGAAAAAAAATCCCCAGGTGTAGCGTGAAATTATTTACAACCCTAAAAAGGGGTTGCTCTTCACCAACTCTTTGTCCATCCCGTAAAGTAGAAAAGTTATTTCTTGCTTCGGTAATTAAATCCCGGGTCAGGTTCGACCAGTTATTAGAATTATAAAGCTCTTCTTTCCCATCATATTTAAAAGAAACAACTCCGGTATCGAAAGCATACACCAGGTTGTTTTCCTCCCCTACTGATAAAACCGGTGATCCGCTTCTAACCCTTTGGCCTTCACCAATTAACAGGTTAACCTGCCCTGAATATTGGCTTTTAACAATTAACTCGTCCCTTATAAAAACAGCATCAGTTGAAAATTCCTCTCTAACTGCCCCCTGTTGCACAACATATATGGTTTCCCGGGGAGGAGAATAAATAAAAATTATAATGATAAGGAAAAGGACGGAGCAGAACAAAAATAAGAATAAATTCCTTTTGTTTGGTTTTGACATCTACTCTCTCTCCCTAAATGATAGCAATTAATCCGGCCATTCTTCCGGTTTTTCCTCGATCCCTTCGATATGAATAAAAAAGGTGGGGATTGCATGAAGTGCAAAAACCACTTTTTCCAATATTCGCCGCAGGCACCCCCGCATCCTCTAGTTGTGAAACATTAACCCCGGGTAGGTCAATAAAAAAACGGTCCAAACCAGAATGATGATATTTTTTATCCCGGGAAAACTGATCGGCTACATCTTCCCCTACTTCATAACAACAGGGCCCAATTGCGGGGCCCAACCCAACGGAAATTTTCTCCGGATTAATTTGAAAACAATCAACAAAATAGCTGATGGTTTTTCCCGCAATATTGTTCGCAGTCCCTTTCCAGCCGGCATGGGCTATTGCGACTATTTTTTCGTCGGGAACAACAAAAAAGAGTGGAACACAGTCAGCAAAAAAAGCCATTAAAACATTTTGTGGTATGTCTGTTAACAGGCCATCTATCCCCTGCAAAATGGAAGGCGAGTTATTTTTAACCACTTCCAGATCCGTTCCGTGAACCTGCTCACCCATAAAAATTTGGGGATTAACCAAACCAAATTCCTGGAGAAATAAAGCCCTGTTTTTGCGAATATTGGAAGGGTTATCCCCCTTTTCTGCAAGATTTAGCTGACTATATTCTCTTTTGGAAACCCCCCCCACCTGGTTGAAAACCCGTGAATTAGCCAGGGCCAATCCCAGCCAGTGAACTTAAAAAATTTAACCCGGGTTCCCTTTAATACCATCATGCTTTTTTCTCCTTTAATAGTTTAGTTGTTTTCAAGTAAGCGGTCAAGTTCCTGCCGGAATTTGTTAATATCCTTAAAATGTCGGTAAACCGAGGCAAAACGAACATATGCCACTTCATCAAGATTCAGTAGATATTCCATTACCAGCTCTCCTATTTCCTGGGCGGGAATTTCTGGCTCCATTCGGTTTCGAAGTTCTTGTTCAACATCTCGGGCAACTTTTTCCAACCTCTCCAGTTCAATACCTCTTTTCTCTGTTGCCCTGAGCATTCCATTCAAAATTTTATTCCTATTAAAAAGCTCTCTTGTTCCATCTTTTTTTATTACAAGTAGAGGGGCTTCTTCTATTCTTTCATATGTGGTAAATCTTTCTTTACACTTATTACATTCCCGTCTTCTCCTGATAGCCGTTTGCTCGTCAGTTCCCCGGGAATCCAAAACCCTGCAATCATTATAACTACAATAGGGACATTTCACTCGGCCTCGCCTCCCTCTGATTACTTTAATTCTCTTTTTAGTTCATTTCCCCTCCCTATATTAATTATTTAGTTTGCTGGCTTTATTTCTTAATCTGGTAAAAAGAGTTAGGTGTTTTCCAGTAAAAAAAAATTCCCCTTTCGGGGAACTTATTTTTTGTGTTGCCTCAGGAAGGCGGGAATTTCTAAATCGCTTTCGGTAAATACCGGCATTTCGAAATCTTCCTCTTCCTTTTGTGGTTCTTTTTCCTTTTTCTTTTCAATATCTTTTTTGGGCTCATCAATCTGCTGATTATCATCGAAGCCAGCTGCAATTACAGTAACCATTACCTCTTCACCCATGTTTTCATCAACTACTGCTCCAAGAATTATGTTCGCATCAGGATCGGCAACTTCAGAAATTATTCGTACTGCTTCGTTAGCCTCTAATAACCCTAAATCGGGTCCTCCAGTAATGTTTAGAAGAACTCCTTTAGCTCCATTAATGGAAGTTTCAAGCAAGGGCGAGGTTGTAGCCATCTTTGCAGCCTCTGCAGCCCGGTCTTCCCCCTTGGCTCTTCCCATTCCCATTAAGGCAGAGCCGGCTTTGGTCATTATGGCTTTGACGTCAGCAAAATCAAGGTTGATTAAGCCAGTAATGGTAATCAAATCCGAAATACCTTTAACTCCCTGGCGAAGAATATCATCAGCAATTTTAAAAGCATCAATTAAGCTGGTTTTTTGTTCGGCCAGGGCCAAAAGTTTATCATTGGGAATTGTAATTAATGTGTCAACATTATTTTTCAGAATTTCAATACCCTCTTCTGCTCGGTTCATTCTTTTTCGCCCTTCCACAGAAAAAGGTTTTGTGACAACACCCACAGTTAATGCACCAATTTCCTTAGAAATTTCTGCTATTATTGGTGTTGCTCCAGTTCCGGTCCCGCCTCCCATTCCAGCGGTAATAAAAACCATATCAGCACCCTGTAGGGCCTCAGCTATTAGTTCTCGGCTTTCTTCGGCTGCCTGGGCGCCGATTTCCGGTTCAGCACCTGCTCCCAGACCTTTTGTCAATTGTTCTCCAATTTGCAAAAGAACTTCAGCATTTGAAGACAATAATGCCTGGGCATCGGTATTTACTGAAATAAACTCAACACCCTCTAAACCGGAATCAATCATCCGGTTTACAGCGTTATTTCCGCCGCCACCAACTCCAACAACTTTTATTTTAGCAAACCGCTCCATATCGGTTCCGTATTCTAACATGGAAGGGTTCCCTCCCTCTAAAAAGTGTCCTTAAGCTTATCGCCAATCTTTCGTAAATAACCCCAGAAAGAATCCTTTATCGGGGCTCTTTTATCCGGTTTGCTTCCCATTCCGTAGTACATTAGTCCAATCGCCGTAGAAAAAACAGGTGGTGCTAGAACATATCCCAAGCCTGCTTCTCCCGAGGCTCCTTCTCCAAGCTCATTTAATCCCTTTACCTCCTCGGGATAACCCAGTCGGACAGGGATTTCTAAAATTTCGCTAGCTGCCTCTATTGCTCCTTTTAAAAGGGAGCCACCTCCGGTAAAAACAACCCCTGCTGGAGTTAGGCCAGCATACCCCGATTCTTCAATAGCTGTCTTAATCAGTTCTAAAATCTCAACCATTCTTGGTTCTATAATTTGAAGCAACATTCTTTTGGGTACTTCCCGTTCATCTTTCCCACTGGTTGTAAGTACTGTTATCATTTCATCTGAATCTTCATTGCTCCTTGCCTGTCCATGCAAAACCTTGATCTGTTCTGCGTTCTTAACAGCAGTACGTAGTCCTACTGCAATATCGTTAGTTACATGGCTTCCCCCAACAGGCAAAATTTTGGTGAAAACCAATCCTCCATCCTTAAAAATTGCCACATCTGTTGTTCCGCCTCCCATATCTACCAGTACCACTCCAAGGTCCTTTTCATCAGGAGTTAAAACGGCATCACTTACTGCCAGGAGATCTAGAATAATCCCCCTGGCAAAAAGACCACTTCGTTCCACTCCCTTAATAAGGTTTTCAAGTGAGGTTGCTGAGGCCGTAACAATATGGGAGTGTACTTCCAGCCTTACTCCTGACATCCCTTCGGGATCTTTAATTCCGGAATTTCCATCAACAACAAATTCTCTAGGCAAAACGTGAAGAATTTCCCGGCTTGGCGGAAGTGAAATAATCTGGGAGGCTTCGATTACTCTTTTGATATCCGATTCTTTGATTTCCTTTTTTTCTCCGGTAACTGCCACCATACCGTGGGCATTCTGCGAGGCAATATGGGCTCCTGCAACTCCAACCCAGACTTCGTCAATACCCATTCCTGCCATCTGTTCGGCTCTTTTCAGGGCAAGGCGAATAGCTTGAGCGTTGCGCTCGATGTCTATTACAACACCCTTCCTGATACCAACAGAAGGGCTTAGACCTACTCCTAGGACATCAAGTGTCCCGTTCTCTTCAATTTCGCCCACGAGAGCACAAATTTTGCTTGTTCCTACATCAAGGGTGGCAATTCTTTCCTTTCGGGGCATCTATTCGGGCCCCCTTTCATTTTTCAACTTGTTATAAGTTATTTTCACCATTCGGAGCAAAACTCCTGTCAAACTTTATTTTAATTTGTAAACGGGGCGACCTTCAAATCTTAAATCCAGGTATTCAAGGAGATGAAGTTGATCTTCAAGTTCCCTCATAAAACCAACAATTATCCCCGGTAGCTCATCAGCAGAGTAAGCTTCTCCAAGAAGAATCTTACCGCCGTCCTGTAAAAAAAGTTGAATATTTCTCCTTCGCCCCAGGACCACATCGGAAATTTTTTCTAAAACCCAGGGATCCAGATTTTCTAACAATTTCAGACAAAAAACAAGATTACTTTCGTCTAACCTCACCTCCTCTTCCGATTCAACTCCATCCATTTTTATTAAGGGAAGATCCAATTCTTCAATTTCTTCTGTTTCTTTTATTGAATACCCTTCTTCATCTACCAAAAAAAATTTATTTCCCGTTTGAATCCATGCTAAAGGCTCCCGGGGTTCAAGATAATATACAAGGGTGGCCGGGAGTTTTCGGCCAATACTAACTTCCCTAATAGTCGGATCTTTTTTTGCATAATCAACGAGAAAATCTTTATCAATGTGAAAAATATTATGACCCAAAACCTCATCTTCGGGGACAATAGTCTGGGGATCAATATTTCCCATTCCCACAACCTCAAAATCTTTTACCTGGAAAAAATCTGAATTCAAGAAAACCAGAACCCCTAATACCAGAAAAAAGAAAAATAGAAGGCGCCCAAATCTTCTTTTACGCATTTTTGTCTTCCTCAGAAATTTTTATTAATTCAACCTCTGCACCAAGCTTTTTTAATTTACCAACAAGGTTATCATATCCTCTTTCAATATGTTCAATGTCCGCAACGAGAGTTTCTCCTTCTGCGGCAAGTCCCGCCAGGACCAAGGCAGCTCCAGCCCGCAGGGCGGGAGGAGATTCTACAAAAGCTCCATAAAGCCTTTGAACTCCTTGAATTATTGCGGTTTTCCCTTCTACCCGGATATTAGCACCAAGTCGTTTAAGTTCTTCAGCATGTTTCATTCGGTTTTCAAAAATATTTTCTGTTATGACGCTTGTCCCCCTGGCAAGAGATAGCAGGGCCATAAATTGGGGCTGCATATCTGTGGGAAACCCGGGATAGGGATAAGTTTTTATGTCAAGAGAATTGGGGGTTATTCCAGTTGATAAAATTGTTAAAGTCTCCCCCTCTTCTTTTATTTCGAAACCTGCCTCTCTAATCTTGGCAATAACTGACTCCAGGTGCTCAGGAATCACATTGAGAAGTTTTACCTCCCCTTTTGTAATTGCTCCAGCCAGTAAAAAAGTTCCAGCTTCTATTCTGTCAGGAATAACGGTATGTTCTGTTCCGCTTAAACTTTTTTTGCCTGTGATTTTTATCATGTCAGTCCCGGCCCCAATTATTTCCGCCCCCATGGAATTAAGAAAGTTCTGCAAATCCACAATTTCAGGTTCTCGGGCGGCATTTCTAATTACTGTATTTCCCTGGGCTTTTGCCGCTCCCAGCATTAGATTTTCTGTGGTTCCTACACTGGGAAAATCCAGGTGGATTTCTTTCCCTTTTAGGGAGCCCCCCCAACCTGTTAAAAAACCGTGGCTCTCCTTAAAATTTGCTCCCATCTGGGAAAGGCCTTTTACATGCCAGTCAATTGGTCTTGGACCTATACTACACCCTCCTGGTTGAGAAACCTTTACTTTCCCAAATCTTCCCAGCAATGGCCCCATAAAAAGAATGCTTGCCCTCATTTTCCGCATTAAATAATCCGGGATCTCAGTAGAATTTAAATCCCGGGTATCAATTAACATTGAATTCCCCTTCTGTTCAATTCTCCCACCAAGAGCTTTTAGAACGGCCTGCATAACCTTAATATCCCTTAAAACAGGAACATCATGGAGTATGTATTCAGCCGGTTCCAAAACAGTAGCAGCCATTATAGGTAGAGAGGCGTTTTTCGAGCCGCTAATTTTTATTTCTCCCTTTAAAGGTTTTTCTCCCTGGCAGATTTTAATTCCTTCCATCAACAACTCCTCCTGCTAATTCTTTAAGCTCTCTTTGCCGAAACCCCTTCTTGAGTTTCCAAAAAACCCCTTAGAAGTGGACCAACTTTAAAAACATCTCCTGCTCCAAGGGTTAAAACCAAGTCCCCCGGTTTTAGGTCTCCTCCGATAATTTTGGGAATATCCTCAAGTTTAGGGCAATAGATAGCCTTATTTTCTTTACCTTTTTCCTTAATCAGGTTAACAATTTTCTCTCCGCTTACTCCTGGAATTGGTTTTTCTGAAGCAGAATAAATTGATGTAACTATTACAATATCAGCTTTATCAAGAGCCTCAGCAAAACCAGTTTGCAAAGAACTGGTCCGGGAATATCGATGGGGTTGAAATATTGCCAGGACTCTATTAGGATCAGTACTTCTCGCCGCATTGATGGTTGCTTCAATTTCTGTAGGGTGGTGGGCATAATCGTCAATTATCCTTACTCCACCAACCAGCCCAATTTCCTCAAAACGTCTCTGGACCCCTTTATAAGCTTCCAGACCCTTTTTAATTTGGGGAAATTCCAGCCCCAGGGTTAGTCCAATCCCAATTACCCCAAGAGAATTGTATACATTATGTTTTCCGGGAACCCTTAAGTTAATTTCTCCAAGCTTTTCTCCTCGAAAAAAAACTTTAAAGTTGCTCCCCCCATTATTTAAAACAACTTCTCTTCCCTGTAAGTCTCCATTTCCCAACCCATAACTTAAAATGGGGGTTTGAGGAGTTTCTAAAGCAATTGCCTCTTTAATCCCGGGGTCATCAATGCAAAGAATAATTTTCCCCTGGGGAGAAACTTTTTTCATAAATTTTTGGAAAACATTTAAAACCATCTGGTAGGAAGAAAAATAATCGGGGTGATCCAGTTCAATATTGGTAATCAAAGCTATTTCAGGAGAAAAAAACAAAAATGAACCATCGCTTTCATCTGCTTCGGTTACAACCAGTTCTCCCCGGCCAAGTTTGGCATTTCCACCAAGATCATTCAGTTCTCCCCCGATTAAAACCGTTGGATCAAAATCATTCTTTTCCAATAGGAGAGAGGCCATTGAAGTGGTTGTTGTTTTCCCGTGGGTCCCCGCAATTGCAATTCCTTTTTTATTTTCCATTATTTTGGCAATCATTTGGGCTCTTTGCCAAACAGGAAGCCCCAACCGTCTGGCTTCCTGTACTTCACAATTATCTTCGGGGATTGCAGATGAAATAACAACTACTCCAGCCCCGGAAATATTTTTGGGATCATGGCCAATGGAAATCCTGGCTCCGGAAACCCTAAGGGTTTGCAATAAGTCCGAATCCTTTAAATCAGAACCACTAACTTGATAACCTTTTTCCAGGAGAAGACGGGCAATCCCGCTCATTGAAATCCCGCCAATTCCAATAAAGTGGAAAGATCCTTTCCTTTCAAGATCGCTAAATTCCCTGGAGTCAATTCCCATGATCTTCACCACCCTCTTTACCCCTCTTTTTTTCCCTAAAAACGGATTCTATTTCCTGAGAAATTTTTTCGATTGAATCTTTCCAACCTAAATTCGAGGAATTTTTGCTCATTTTCCCCAAATTTTTCGGATCATTTAGCAGTTCTTCTACCAAACTTGCCAGTTTTCCTTCTTCTAATTCCTCATCGGGCAAAATAATTGCAGCCTTATTTTCTTCCAGGTATCGAGCATTTGCGGTTTGGTGATCTTCTGCGGCGTAAGGGTAGGGAATAAGTATGGCTGGGAGACCCCTGGTTATTATTTCTGAAACAGTAGTTGCTCCCGCCCTGCCAACAAAAAGGTCAGAGGCTGCAAGGAACTGCGCCATATTTTCAATATAAGGAGCCAGAGTTAAATATTTTTTTTCCTTTGGATTAACCCCCAGCTTTTTATAATAGTTAATTACATCCTGGTAATTTTTTTTCCCCGTAGAATGGACAATTTTCCAATCCTTTTTTATTTCATTGTTTTTTAACCATCTCACCACGGCAGTATTTAAGGATTTTGCTCCCTGGCTACCACCAGCAATCAATACCAGTCTATCTTCACCTTTTAAGCCCAATTCCTCTCGTGCTTTTTCCCGGCAATAGTTGGTTACCTCGGGACGAACTGGGTTTCCAGTTAGGACAACTTTATTGGCCCGGGGAAAGAATTTTTCTGCTGGAGGAAAGCTAATACAAACAACCCTTGCTCTCCGCGATAACAAGCGATTGGTAAGGCTGGGAAAAGCATTCTGTTCATGGAGGATAATTGGGATTTTTAAAAAAACTGCTCCCAGTAAAGCCGGGGCCGCCACATAACCTCCTGTCCCAAGAATAATATCGGGTCGAAATTTGCGGAGAATAAAAAAAGATTGAAATGTTCCTCGCAATAAATTCCAACCCGTCCTAAACAAACTAAAAGAAAGTCTTCTGCTGATTGGCGAAGCGGAAATTGGGATTAATTTAAAACCGGCTTTTGGTACTTCTTCTCCTTCAATTTTATCCTTTTGCCCGAGAAAAATTATTTCCGATTTTTCCTTGAAGGCCCGGGCAACAGCTATACCAGGGTACACGTGGCCTCCAGTTCCACCTCCAACAATGGCAATCTTCACTGTTACCCCCCCTAACTCCTAACATGTCGGGAAATATTTAATAAAATTCCTATTGAGCTTAACATTATCACAAGAGATGACCCCCCGTAGCTAATAAAAGGAAGGGTTATCCCTGTAACGGGAAGAGAACCAGAAACTACCCCTATGTTAATAATTGCCTGAATTGTTATCATTGTCGTCAGGCCAACGGCAAGAAGGGTCCCTAAGAGATCAGGTGCGTTTAAACCAATGGAAATTCCTCGCCAGGCAAGAATAAAAAACAGGACAATTATTAGGGTTGTTCCAACCAGTCCTAACTCTTCCCCAATAACTGCATAGATAAAATCGGTGCTGGGTGCGGGTAAATAGAAAAACTTTTGCATACTTTGCCCAAAACCAACCCCAAATAAACCACCTGACCCAAGAGCATACATGGATTGAATAATATGAAAACCGGAATCAAGTGGATCCTGCCAGGGATTAATAAAGGCCATCAATCTTTGACGGCGGTAGGCTTCACCCATCATAAAATAATATAAAACTGGTAAAGATCCTAAAAATAGAAGTCCCATGTTGGTCATTTTTACTCCGGCTGCAAAAAACATGAGAAAAACCGTTACTCCAATACTAATAGCTGTTCCCAGATCTGGTTCAAGAACTATCAGATATAATACCAACCCAATAATAATTAGGGGAGGAATTAAACCCTTAAAACTGGCCCGAACCCTTTCATTTTTTTGGGCAAGGTAGCCAGCCATGTATATTATCAGAGAAAACTTAGCAACCTCCGAAGCCTGAATTACAATGGGACCAAAAATCAACCAACGCCTTGACCCTCCCGCTATATAACCGAACTGAGGTATTAAAACAATTATTAAAATAAAAATCCCTAACAATAGAATTATCTTTCCAAGACGACCCCATAAATGGTAATTAAACCTGGAGAGAATTAGCATGGAAAGAATCCCCAAAACGGCCCATGTCATCTGTCTTTTTAGGAAATAATATGTATCTCCGTGGCGAGAAAGAGCCTGGATTGAACTTGCACTTAATACCATTATAAGGCCAATCCCTACAAGAGTTAAAACAACCACCAGCAGGGTAATATCTACTCCCTTTCTCTCCATGTTATTCCCCCCCCTCTAATTCACCTACTAGTTTTCGGAAAAGATTGCCCCGTTCAGCAAAATCCCTGTACTGATCCCAGCTGGCCGCCCCAGGAGAAAAAACAACCCAGTCTCCCTTTCCAGCCTTACCCCAGGCCAGGGTTACAGCTTTTTGTAAGTTCTCCACGGTGAAAATTTCCGTGTATCCAAGGCTTTTTACGGCTTCATAAATTTTCCATTGGTTTTCTCCCGTAATAATTAAAGCTTTAATATTTTCATTTACTACAGCTTGGGCTAATCCCGTTAAATCTAATCCCCTGTCCTGTCCTCCAGAAATTAAAATTTTTGGGCCTTTCAAACCCTTAATTGCTGAAACCGTCGCTTCCGGATTGGTTCCTTTGGAATCGTTGATAAATCGAACACCATGAATTTCTCCTATTAATTCCATTGTATGGGGCAGGCCCTTAAAAGATCGGGTTTCCCGAATCAGATCCCTTTGCCCAACCCCGAGCAAAGCAGAAATACCCGTGGCAACAAGGACATTACTTATGTTATGTTTTCCCGGAACCAAAATATCTTTTTTGTTCACCAAGGGTTGATTTTGGAAAGTGCTGAAAAGAACATCATCTTTTAAACAAAAACCTCTCACTTCTTTTTCCAGACTGTACCATATTTTTGTTGGTTTTGTTTTTTCTTTTTCAATTTCCCTGGTCCAGGGGTTATCATAATTCAAAACTAAAAAATGTTTTTCTCCCTGGTTTTGATAAATTTTTTTCTTTGCCTGGAAATAATTTTCCATGTTTTTATGCCTGTTTAGGTGATCGGGGG
>PUKG01000098.1 GCA_003550445.1 Halobacteroidaceae bacterium | reverse complement strand
GCGGGAACAGAGCCCGCAGATGATAAAACCGTCCAGTTCATGGCTTCCCATCTCCGCAGCCTGGCCAGGGAAAATAACCGGCCGGCTGATATTGCAGAACGTTTTGTAACTGAAAATCTGACCCTTGATGCCTGGGAAGCCCTGGAGAAAGAAGTTATCGACCTGATGGCTGCCAATAAGGAAGAAATGCTGAGCCTTCTTGATGGGTACTCCCTGGAAAAAGGAGGTCGATCTTTTTCCCTTAATACCCAAAACCCGGTAATAATTGAAAGTGAAATGAACCTTCGCGAACAGGTCCAGAATTTTGTCAGCAACCCCCAGATCGCTTTTCTTCTTCTTATGCTCGGCGGCCTGGGGATTTATCTGGGGCTGAGTGCCCCAGGAACCTTTGTCCCCGAAGTACTGGGTTCCCTTGCATTGATCCTGGCCGTTTACGGTCTTGGCCTTTTCTCAACCAATGTAACGGGAATAATTCTCCTGGTGCTGGGAATTGGATTAATGATTGCAGAAGCCTTCACGGCAGGTTTCGGAATCCTGGGAGTTTCGGGGGCAATTGCTCTTGTTTTTGGCGCCATACTTTTACCCCATGAACCCCTTATGGACCCCGACTGGTACCAGGCTTTTCGGACCACGGTCCTGAGTGTTGGAATTGCTGTTTCAATCCTTCTTTTGATTGTAATCCAGCGGGTTATCAGCTCCAGGCTTCGCCGAAAACACCGGGGGGCTTTCATGGCCCCAAAAACGGCCCGGGTAATGCAAACCTTAAATCCCCGGGGCACTGTAAAAGCCCAGGGTGAAATCTGGAATGCCCGAGATGTTGATGGTAAAACCATTGAAGAAGGCGAGGATGTCAAGGTTGTAGGACAGGAGGGCTTGGAACTCCTGGTTAGAAAGGAAGAATAAAACCTTAAAAAGGGGGAGTCCTTAATGCCGATACAGGTTCTTGGTATTGTGGCCGCCATATTAATCCTGGTTCTGGTTTATGCCATTAGAATCGCCAAGGAGTACGAACGGTTGGTTATTTTTCGCCTGGGGCACCTTATAGCAGAAAAAGGGCCCGGGCTGGTAATCATCATCCCCATTATTGATCGGGCAGTTCGCATATCCCTGCGGATTGTTACCCTCGACGTTCCTACCCAGGAAGTTATCACAAGGGATAACGTTACATGCAGCGTGAATGCCGTAATTTATTACCGGGTAGTAGATCCCAACAGGGCGGTTGTCAATGTTGAAGAATACCGGATGGCTACAGCCCAGCTGGCCCAGACAACCCTGAGGAGTGTAGCAGGTCAGGCCGAACTTGATGAGCTTTTATCTGAGCGGGACAAGCTGAACCAGAAAATTCAACAGATCCTCGATGAGGCAACTGATCCCTGGGGGATCAAGGTTACCGCAGTTGAGATTAAAGATGTTGTAATACCCCAGGGTCTGCAAAAGGCCATTGCCCGCCAGGCAGCAGCAGAAAGAGAGCGTCGTGCAGTTGTAATTCAGGCTGAAGGTGAAAAACAGGCGGCAAGGCGCCTTTCCCAGGCTGCAAAAATCCTTTCCTCAGAAGAAGGCGGTATGTTTGTAAGGCTGCTGCGGACAATTCCCGAAATCACTGGCCAGCCCGGGTCAATTCTTGCCTTTCCCCTGCCCATGGAACTGAAACACCTCTGGGAAGGCCTTACTCCCAAAAAGGAACCGGAAAAAGAAGAATCAGCCCAAGAAGAAGAAAAAGAAAAAGAATAAGCAAAAATATAGCTCCTGCCAGAACTCTGGCAGGAGCTTTTAATTTTCCTTCCTTTTCTATCTCCTTTTCCCTTCCCTACTCTTCTTCCATGTAGGGATAGGGGTAATCTCTTGGGGGAACAAAATTTTCCTTGATTGCCCGGGCTGATAACCAGCGGTACATGTTGATTTTTGTCCCTGCTTTATCATTCGTCCCCGAAGCCCTGGCTCCGCCAAAGGGCTGCTGGTTAACAATTGCTGCAGTTGGTTTATCGTTAATGTAGAAATTTCCTGCAGCCTGCCTTAAAATCCTTTCGGCTTTCTTTATTGCCTTCCGATCCCGGGAAATGATGCTTCCCGTTAATCCATAGGGAGAGGTTTCATTACAGAGGTACAGGGTCTCTTCAAACTTCTCGTCGGGGTAAACGTAAATTGTAAGCACGGGACCAAAGATTTCCTCAACCATGGTTTCAGAAAATGGATCGGTAGTAAGAACCAGTGTGGGGTCTATAAAATAACCAACACTATCATCATAATCTCCACCCGCTATTATTTCCGCTTTATCATTTTCCCGGACCCGGTCAATATATCCCTTTATTTTATCAAAGGCTTTTTTGTCAATTACTGCTCCCATAAAATTTGTGAAATTGGAAATATCCCCTACCTTAATCCCTTCAACAGTTTTCACCAGGTGATCTCTAATATCTTCCCAGAGGGAGCGGGGGATATAGGCGCGGGAAGCGGCGGAGCATTTCTGCCCCTGGTACTCAAACGCCCCTCTTACTAAGGCCGTAATTAACTCTGAAGGTTCAGCAGAAGTATGGGCAACTACAAAATCCTTACCCCCTGTCTCGCCAACTATCCGTGGATAATAGTGGTATTTTTCGATATTCTCTCCAATCTTTTTCCACATGTGCTGAAAGGTCCCTGTTGATCCGGTAAAGTGAACTCCGGAGAGTTTTGGGTGGGGTAAAGCTGTATCTCCAATTACCGATCCCGGCCCCGGGATAAAGTTTATTACTCCCGGGGGAAGGCCGGCTTCCATTAACATCTGCATAAAGTAGTGGGCAGAAAAAACAGCAGTAGATGCTGGTTTCCAGAGGGCCACATTCCCGGCCATTGCCGGCGCGGTTGGCAGGTTGCCTGCTATTGCGGTGAAATTAAAGGGAGTGACCGCCAAAACAAAACCTTCAAGGGGTCGGTAATCAATCCGGTTCCAGATGTTTTCTGGGGAATAGGGCTGATCCCTGTAGATTTCTGTAAGGAAATAACTGTTAAAACGGAGAAAATCAGCAAGTTCACAGGCTGCTTCAATTTCCGCCTGATGGACTGTTTTTCCCTGCCCAAGCATTGTTGCAGCGTTAATTGTTGGCCGATAAGGACCGGTTATAAGGTCGGCCAGTTTGCGGAAAATAACCAGTCTTTCCTCCCAGGGCCAGTTTGCCCAATCTTTTTGAGCTTGCAGCGCTCCTTCAATTGCCATTTCAACTTCCTCGGGTCCCGCCTTGTGGTAACGAGCAAGGACGTGTCCATGTTTGTGAGGCATTACCGCTTTACCAAGGTTCCCCGTTTTAACTTCCTTTCCATTAATGATTAATGGGATTTCTATTTCCTGCTGCTGCATTTTTTTAAGCTCTTTTTTAATTGCTTCCTTTTCGGGACTTCCAGGAGGGTAGTGTTTTACTGGCTCATTTTGGGGTTTTTGTAAGTAATTTAAAGCATCACCCATTGAAAAAACCTCCTCTTAACATTTTTTCCAATCTTTTGGGGTAATATTATTATAACATATTAATTCAAGGAATTAACTGCACGCTTTATTACCTTAATGCAGAGCAAAAACTAAATTCTCCCTATTTTCTCCCAAAGGAGGGCAGAGTTAAAAAAAGCAGATAAAAGGTTTAGGGTACCAATCCCTCAAGATTAGCAAGGTTATTAGCAAAAATTCCCCCTGGAAGCAAAAAAAGAGCCGAATCCCGAGTGATTCGGCTCTTCTCACACCTTTTAATTTTATTCATAACTCAAAGCCTTAACCGGATCAAGGCGGGAAGCCTTGTAGGCAGGGTAAATTCCAAAGAAAAGCCCTACCAATAGAGCAAATCCAAGGGCAAGTAAAACAGAAACAATTGAAACAACTGGAGCCCAACCCCCAAAACGAGCGATTGCTCCCGCTCCAAGTCTGCCGAAAACTATTCCAACCACCCCGCCAATCCCTCCCAGGCTGAGGGCTTCAATTAAAAACTGGCGCATAATATGCCTTCGCTTTGCTCCCAGGGCTTTGCGGATCCCAATTTCTCGGGTTCTTTCGGTTACAGAAACCAGCATAATATTCATTATGCCGATTCCCCCGACAAGAAGAGATATCCCCGCTATTCCACCGAGCATTATATTCAAAGTATTTGTTACCTGGTCAATTACCTCCAGAATCTGGTCCTGGCTTAAAAGCCTGAACCTGTCTGATCCTCCAAGGCTCTGGGTCAGGAAATATTCAATCTGCCCTACTGCAATTTTGGCATCGGCAGAAGAACCGGCCTGGGCCATATAAGAATCCACATAACGTGTATTGGCAACTTTCTGCATAAAAGTTGTTATCGGAATATATACCTGGGCATTGAAATTTCCTGCCAGTCCCTGGCTTTTCTCCTCCATCACCCCAAAAACCGTAAAAATATGGGTTCGATTACCATAACTCAACCTCACCGTCCTGCCCAGGGGGTCCCTGTCTCCAAACAGATCTTCTGCCACCTCTGAACCAAGAATTATTACATTGCTATTTTGCTCCAGGTCCTCCTCCTGCAAAAAGCGTCCACCGGCTGGATAATAATCGTTAATGGCCGTGTAGTCAGGGGCGGTGCCCACGACAGTGGCCCGAACGTTGGTGCTCCCGGTAATCAAAAGACCCGTTCCCTGGCCTATAGGGACAAGGGATTGGACTGCAGGGCTATATTTTTGAATATTTTCTCCCAAGGCAAGGGTAAAAATATCCGTATAGGGACGGCTGATCCGTCCCCCTTCTCCCCTTTGCACTCCGGGGTTTATATTTATAGTATTTGATCCCAGGTTGGCAATCTGACTTGTTACTTCTCCCCGGGCCCCGGTTCCAATTGAAACAATGGCAATAACTGCAGCGACACCAATTATAATTCCCAGCATGGAAAGGAAGGTCCGGAGCTTATTGCTGGCCATGCTCCGCAGGGCAATCCGTAAAGTTTCCAGGATCATGCTACCACCTCATCTTTCAAAATCTCCCCGTCGCGAAGCTCAAT
>PUKG01000156.1 GCA_003550445.1 Halobacteroidaceae bacterium | reverse complement strand
TGTTAAGGAAGAAGAACCAAAAACTGAAACAAAAAAACCAGAGCCCCAAAAACCAACTGAGCCTGCCGACAATAACCTTATAGAAGTTAATGCTCCAATGGTAGGAACTTTTTACCGGGCTCCATCCCCCGAAGACGATCCTTTTGTAAGAGTCGGGGATAGGGTTCAACCCGAGGACACTCTTTGTATTTTAGAAGCTATGAAGTTGATGAATGAAATAAAGGCGGAAAAGACCGGAGAAATTGTGGAAATCCTTGTAGAAAACGGGGAAATGGTTGAGTACGGCCAGCCACTTTTTAGAATCAGGGTGGGAACATGATAAAAAGAGTATTGATTGCAAATAGGGGAGAAATTGCGGTTCGGATTATCCGGGCCTGTCGGGAACTGGGAATTGAGCCCGTTGCAGTTTATTCCCGTGGAGATGAAAATTCTCTACATGTGAAACTGGCAAACGAAGCTTATTGTATTGGGCCTCCCTCGGCTCGAGATAGTTATTTAAATATGCAAAATATTGTTTCCACAGCTATTGGAGCTGAGGTTGATGCAATTCATCCTGGTTACGGGTTCCTTGCGGAAAACTCAACCTTTGCTGACCTATGTCAACAGTGTGGTCTTATTTTTATTGGTCCTTCCCCCCGGGCAATTGAGGAAATGGGGAATAAAGAAAGGGCCCGCAAATTAATGGAGAAAGCTGGTGTACCAATAGTTCCCGGGAGCAAAGGAGATCTCGAGGACGCCCTGGAGGCCATGGAAGTTGCCGGGAAAGTTGGTTATCCAGTAATGCTTAAGGCTGCCGCAGGGGGTGGGGGAAAGGGAATGCGCCTTGTAAAAGAACCAGATTTTTTAAAAAGGGCATTTTCCCTGACCCGAAATGAGGCCGAGAAAGCTTTTTCCAATCCCCAGATTTACCTGGAGAAATTTATTTCTCGTCCCCGGCATGTTGAAGTTCAGGTTCTGGCTGACAATTATGGAAATGTTATTCACCTGGGAGAACGAGATTGCTCAATACAACGTCGGCACCAAAAGCTTATTGAAGAAGCGCCCTGCCCGGTTTTAGATGAAAACCTACGTCAGAAAATGGGCGAGGCTGCTGTTCGAGCCGCTCAGGCTGTTGATTATACTGGGGCCGGGACTGTTGAGTTTCTGCTGGATGCTGACGGAAACTTTTATTTCATGGAAATGAATACCCGGATTCAGGTTGAACACCCCGTGACCGAAATGGTTACCGGAATTGACCTGGTCAAAGCACAACTTCAAATTGCTGGCGGAGAAGAACTGGATCTGAAGCAAAAAGATGTTAAACTGGAAGGGGCTGCCATTGAATGCCGAATAAATGCTGAAGATCCTGCCCAGGATTTCCTGCCCCGGCCCGGGTTAATAAAGGAATGGCTTCCTCCGGGAGGCCCAGGAATTAGGGTGGACTCTTTTATTTATTCTGGTTATGTGGTGGTTCCCCACTACGATTCCCTTCTGGCAAAGGTAATTGCCTGGGGAACAGACAGGGAAGAAGCCAGAAGAAGAATGAGTAGGGCCCTGGGAGAAATGCGCCTTGAAGGAGTCCCAACTCCAATTGATCTGTATAAGGTTATTTTGGAAGATGATAATTTTTGCTCGGGTAATTATGATACTGGGTTTTTACCAGGGTTAATTGAAGGTAAGGAGGGCGTTTGAGGATGGCTCTTTTTCGAAAAACCCGTTACAGCCAGGTGGGAACCAGAGAAATAAAAAATGTTCCCAAAAATATTGCCAGCAAATGTCCCGAATGTAAACATGTTCATATAGAAAAAGACCTTTCCCAGAAATTGAAAGTTTGTGACCGATGTGGGCATCATTTTTCCCTGCCTGCAAAGCAAAGACTCAAACAAATTGTTGATGAAGGAACCTTCCGTGAAACTGATAGTGGATTAACTTCCATCGATCCTTTAAATTTCCCGGAGTATGCAGAAAAATTGGAGCAGGTCCGGGAAAAATCGGGGTTAAATGAGGCAGTTATAACAGGGTTTGGAAAGGTAGAGGGGATTGAAGTGGGCCTTGGAATAATGGCCCCTGAGTTTATGCTGGGAAGTATGGGTTCAGTTGTTGGGGAGAAAATTACCCGAATTATCAATAAAGCAAGAGAAAAGAAAACACCCCTGATAATTTTTTCCGCTTCAGGTGGTGCCCGTATGCAGGAAAGTATTTACTCGCTGATGCAAATGGCAAAAACCAGCTCTGCTCTTGCTCGTTTTTCCGAGGCAGGTCAACTATATATTTCTGTTTTAACTCACCCCACAACAGGAGGGGTAACCGCGAGTTTTGCCATGCTTGGGGATATCAACATTGCTGAACCCGGATCATTAATTGGTTTTGCCGGACCCCGTGTAATCCAGCAAACAATTGGGCAAAAACTCCCTGAAGGTTTTCAGAGGGCTGAGTTTTTATTAGAACATGGTTTTATCGACCGGATAGTTGAAAGAAAAATGTTGAAAAAAGAACTTGCTCTCCTCCTTAAATTACATGAAGGGGGTGAAAAAGTTGGCTAGCTGGGAAAAGCAACTTGCTCACCTGGAAGAAAAAATTAAAGAACTGGAAATTTTTGCCCGAGAACAAAATATTGACTTAAGCGGGGAAATTAAAGCCCTCCAGGAAAAAGCAAAAAAAATAAAAGGGGAACAAGACCAGGATATTGCAATTTCCCCCTGGCAGAGGGTAAAACTGGCCCGGAACATGGAAAGACCTACCACCCTTGATTATATAGGGATGATTTGCGAGGATTTTGTAGAACTTCATGGGGACCGACTTTTTAGCGATGACCCTGCAATTATTGCCGGAATTGCCCGGTTGGGAGAACAACCAGTTACAGTAATTGGCCATCAAAAAGGTCGTTCAACAAAGGATAATATTGCTCGAAATTTTGGTATGCCTCACCCTGAGGGATACAGGAAAGCTTTGAGGCTAATGGAACAGGCCAACAAATTTAACCGACCGATTATAACCTTTATTGACACCCCCGGGGCCTATCCCGGGCTTGGGGCCGAGGAAAGAGGCCAGGGAGAAGCCATCGCCCGGAATTTAAGGGAGATGAGCGGATTAAAGGTTCCCATAATAGTTACCGTAACAGGAGAGGGAGGCAGTGGAGGGGCCCTTGCTCTTGCCGTAGGGGACTGGGTTGGTATGTTTGAAAATGCCGTATATTCTGTAATATCACCCGAGGGTTGTGCATCCATTCTCTGGAAGGATCCGGGAAAGGCTGAGCGGGCTGCAGAATCTCTAAAATTAACAGCAGAGGACTTAAAAAAGGCAGGAGTAATTGACGCCATTATCGAAGAACCTGAAGGAGGCTGTCATTTAGACCCCAAGGAAATGGGTAAAAGACTTGGTGAACACCTGGAAGAAATTGTCCCCTATTTGCAAAAAATGGACCCTTCTTCCTTATTAGAGCGACGGTGGGAAAGAATTGAAAAAATAGGGGTCTGGACCCAAGAAACTCAAACTCAGAAAAAAGTCAGCCAGTAAGGCTGATTTTTTTTTTGAACTTTTCAGGGATTTCTCCGACTAATCATATTAGAAGAAGGTTAAACGGGATTGGGGGAAATCAGGGGGTTTAAAAACATGGCGAATTCAAACTTAGAACCAGGGCTTATTAATGCCATTGGCCGGGGAGAGAAAAAGGCCCTGGAGAAGCTCTACCGGGATTGGCAGCACAAAATTTTCCACTACATAATTTTTAAAACCAGTGATCCCGAGGCCTCCCAGGAGATTTTGCAGGAGACCTTCCTTGCCATATGGAAAAGCGCCCCTTCCTATAGAAATGAAGCCGCTCCCCTAACCTGGATTTTTTCTCTGGCCAAAAGAAAAATCTCTGATTTTTTCCGGGAAAAAGAAAAACAACAGAAAATTTTAAGTTCCAGTAAAGAGTTTTTTCTTGCTGGGGAGATGGAAAAACTCCAGGAAAGTTATTCAGATTTATTTTCTTCCTGGAAAAAACTTGAGCCCCAGGCCAGAGAAGCCCTGTTTTTGGTTTATTACATGGGATTTAATTATCAGGAAGCTGCAAAACAGATGGAAATACCGGTTGGGACCCTAAAAAGCAAACTTTTTTACGCAAAAAAGAAACTCAAAGAAGATTTGGACTGAGGAGTGATTAAGAATGGATTGCAGGTTAACTCAAGAAAACATCCCTCTTTTTATTAATAACCGGTTGTCCAGGGAAGAATATTACAAGGCTTTAATTCACATTGCTCAATGCAGAGATTGCAGGGAGGAATTAATTTTGGCTGAGAAAATAAAAAAGGGACTTAAAAAAGGGTTTTCGCAAATAGAAAAGCCTGTCGAAATGGTAATTCCTATTCAAAGCAACCCTCAATACTGGAGAAAAGAAGTTGATGATTTAGTGGAAGGCCTTATTTTTCAGATGCTTGCATTTAGTAAATTAATGTAGGGGGTGATTAAGGATGAAGGGTAATGAAGCACAGGAAGTTGAAGCCATTCTGGAGGTTGTTACCAAAAAAATTCCCGAGATATTTTCTACACTTCGAGACGTAATTTATTCCCAAGAAGCAGCCCGGGGTTTGGGGCAATCTGCAGCTTCCTTCTTCAAAGAATTAAAAGAAGGAGGGATGAATGAAGAGCAGGCTTTTGAGTTAACAAAGGATTACCTTGCTGCTTTAAAAAATATCGGAAATATGGGGAATATGAATTTTCAAAAGGAAAAAAAGAAAGAATCCGGAGAGGATTACTAAATGGTGGGAAACTACATTCGTATCGGGGTCAGGTTAGTAATTCTTTTTTTCAAGCTGGGTATCCGTTTTTTGGTTCTGGTTTTTGAAAGGAAAAAAGCAGTTAGAGTTTTCCGAAAAGCCGCGATGGAAAATGGTCTTTCTTCAGAACAGGCGGCAAAATTGTCGGAAACAATTCCAACCTTAAGAGTTTTTAAACCTCGCTAATGAGCGGGGTTTTTTCTTTGCAGGTTGGGAAAAAAGATAAGGATGGTTGAATTGAAAAAGCTGAAAATAAAGGATTAATGGACTAAAAAGTTTAATTTTACATTAAAAGAACCCCTTTAATCCGGTAATATTTAGGAGAAATAATTTATTGCAAAGAACTAAAATAGTGGGGCTTTTTAAAATTGGAAAGGAGGGAGAGAATGGAGAGGGCTTCAGGTGGAAAAAAGCATCAACATCACCATGAAAACCATGAGGGTCACCAACAAAAAGGGGATCACCATAATCACCATGCCCATATGTTAGAGGATTTTAGAAAGAGGTTTTGGATTTCTCTTGTCATAACCATTCCAATTTTGCTTTTATCTCCAATGATTCAGGAGTTTTTAGGGATTCGAGAAGTTTTAATGTTTCCAGGGGATCAATTTGTTCTTTTTGGGCTTTCCACTTTTATCTATTTTTTTGGAGGGTTTCCCTTTCTTAAAGGGTTATGGGATGAGATAAAAAATCGCCTGCCTGGAATGATGACGCTTGTAGGAGTGGCAATTACCGCAGCTTATGTTTATAGCTCAGCAACTGTATTTGGCCTGGAAGGAGAATCTTTTTTCTGGGAATTATCAACCCTTGTTACCATAATGCTTTTAGGCCACTGGATTGAAATGAAATCTGTAATGGGTGCTTCAGAAGCCTTAAAAGAACTTGCGAAATTAATGCCTTCTACCGCAAACAAATTAATGAAAGACGGGACCATTAAAGAAGTTCCCATCGGTGAAATAAAAGATGGAGATAAAATTGTTATTAAGCCAGGGGAAAAAATTCCCTCGGATGGGGAAATTATTGATGGGTCAACTACAATTGATGAATCCATGCTAACGGGAGAATCGGTCCCCGTTAACAAAGGCGTTGGCGAGGAGGTAATTGGAGGGGGTATAAACGCTGAAGGGTCGATAACAATTCAGGTAACCAAAACCGGTGAAAATACATATCTTTCCCAGGTAATGAAACTTGTAGAAGAAGCCCAGGCAAGCAAGTCAAAGACTCAGGCCCTTGCCGATCGTGCTGCTTTTTGGCTTACACTGGTTGCTCTTGGGGGAGGGGCTTTAACATTTATAATCTGGTTTGGTTTTGCAGGTTTTGATTTATCTTTTGCCATGGAAAGAATGGTAACGGTTATGGTTATGGCCTGCCCCCATGCTTTGGGCCTGGCAGTTCCTCTTGTTGTGGCCGTTTCAACAGGTATTTCTGCCCAACGAGGGCTGTTAATTCGAAATAGGACCTCTTTTGAAAATGCAAGAAACATTCAGGCCGTTATTTTTGATAAAACTGGGACTCTTACTCAGGGTAAGTTTGGAGTTACAGATACGGTTGTTCTTGATGAAGGTTATTCCGAAAAAGAAATCCTTTCCTATGCTGCTGCAGTGGAATCCCGCTCAGAACACCCAATTGCAAAAGGAATAATAAGAGCTATTAAGGAAGTTAAGGAAGTTAAGGATTTCCAGGCCATAAAAGGAAAGGGTGTAAAAGGTTTAGTAGATGGTAAAGAGGTTATTGTTGCAAGCCCGGGATACTTAAAAGAAATGGAAATTTCTATTGCAAATAAAAAAATAGATGAGCTTTCTTCCCAGGGCAAAACTGTCGTGTTTTTGCTTGTAGAAGGAGAGCTTAAAGGTGCTATTGCTCTTTCAGATATTATCCGAGAAGAATCTAAGGAGGCAATAAAAAGGTTAAAAGAAATGGGAATAAAAGCAATAATGCTTACCGGAGATAATAAAAAAGTTGCCCGTTACGTATCTGAAGAACTGGAACTGGATGACTATTTCGCCGAGGTCCTTCCCCATGAAAAGGCTGAAAAGGTAAAAGAAATTCAATCAAGAGGTCTAGTTACGGCAATGGTAGGTGATGGGGTTAACGATGCCCCTGCTTTAGCTCAGGCCGATGTGGGTATTGCCATAGGAGCTGGAACAGATGTAGCAGTAGCTACTGCAGATATTGTCCTTGTTCAAAATAACCCTAAGGATGTAACAACCATACTATTTCTCGCTCGGGCGACCTTTAGAAAAATGGTTCAGAATCTCGGTTGGGCAACTGGTTACAACTTATTTGCCATTCCCCTTGCTGCGGGAATATTGTATGGTTACGGAATAGTTCTTATCCCCGCTGTTGGCGCAATGTTAATGTCCCTTAGCACCGTTATAGTTGCTGTGAATTCAAGGTTTTTAAGAGTAAACTGAATTGTTTTTGGGATAAGCAGAAAACCCCGAAGGGTAAAACCTTCGGGGTTTTTAATGGATAACGAGAAAAATTTAATCTAAAGGGCTAAAAGGTCCGAAAAAACCGGGTCTTTTTTCAATATGGAAAGCAAAGTTTCATTGGAAGAGAGGATAGAATGGTTTTCTCCTTCCAGGCGATGTTCATAAAAACCTCCCGCTTCATTGATAATAAGCATTCCCGCCAGGACATCCCAGGGGTTCATCTTCAGGGCCAGGGAGACATCCAGGTGTCCTCGGGCAAGCTGGCAAAGGTCAAAAACCACACAACCGAAGGACCTTAAACCTTGAAAGCGCGAGTGAAACGGGGCAAGAAAGTCATCCTGGGTTTTTCCGGTGATTTTTGGGTAGGGAATGGAAATACCAATTAGGGCCTTTCCTGGATCATCTTCCTGGGAAACAGTTATCTTTTTCCCATTACATTCTGCTCCTTTTCCTTTTAATGCCAGGTAAGTTTCTCCAAGTCGGGGAAAGTGGATTCCTCCAAAAACCGTTTCCTCTTTGTTCTGCAGGGCCAGGGAAATGCCGAAAAGGGGTAACCCGTGGGAATAATTCATGGTTCCATCCAAAGGATCCATAACCCACCGGTAATCTGATTTCCCTTCAATTAAACCTCCCTCTTCTCCCAGAATGGTGTGTTCAGGGAAAGAGGATTTTATTTTTTTTATCAACCAATTTTCCGATTCCCTGTCTATTTGAGTTACAATATCTGAGGGGTTTTCCTTGGTGGAAATTCTGAGGTCCTGGTGTTGTTTTTCCACCTGGTATTTACCAAGCTCAATCAACCAGCCTTTTACCTTTTGTGGAAGGATTGAAAGATCCATCAAGATAACTCCTTTCAGGTGTTGTTTTGGGTTTGGCTTCGGTTTTTCCTTTGCAATTTTTTCTTGATTCTTTGGAGCCTTTTTTCCAGAAAACTTTCAATGGTTTCAAGGGATCTGTTAAGAACTAGTTCCTCTGGGTAATTAATTTCTTCTAAAAGGGAGATTGCTTTCTGCATTTTTCCCACAGAAAATGAAATATGAGCGTCGCTTCCCAGGGCAATCTTAAGGCCTTCTTTTTTCCCTATTTTCAAAAATTCCAGGCAGTTTTTCCTTCCATTTTTCCGCCCCGGGTGGTTTGTATTTAAGGAATTATTATTTACCTCCAGGTAAACATCTTCAGAAATAGCTTTTTTAACTACCTTTTTGAAATCAACTGGATATTCCGGGTTGTCGGGGTGGGCAAGAATATCCAGATAGGGGTTTTCCATCGCATTACATATGGCCATAGTGTTTTCTTCCTGGGATTTTCCCCTGTAAGGAGTTCCGGGATGAAAAGCTGCAAGAACAATTTCCAGGCGGCTCATTCTTCTTTCATCTAAATCCAACTGCCCCTGAATATCGACGATGTTTAACTCTGCTCCTCGAAGGATACGAATATTATCTACCTGGGATGGTATCTGGAGCATTGCTCCCAGTAAATAATGATGGGGGCCTCCGGGAATTGTGGGACCGTGTTCTGTTATTCCGAGGACAAGCAGCCCTGCTTTTTTTGCAGCAAGGACATTTTCTCTTACTGTACTAAATCCGTGGCCACAGGCAACAGTATGGGTATGTAAATCGGCTACTGGTTTCAAAGCTTCCACCGCCCTGCTCTTTAATATTAAAAAACTTCGAGAAGGAAAAGGTTGTCCCTTCTTTTCTGGAACTTTAAAAGAATTTTTGACTGAAGGATTATGGGTTTTTTTAGAGAAGCATTATTTAATTAAAAAGCTAAAGGGGGTTTGGCTTATGATTTTAGAAGGAAAAGCTGCACCTGATTTTTCTTTACCCGGAACGGATGGAAAAGATCACAGTTTAAAAGATTACCGGGGAAGAAAAATTGTTTTATATTTTTACCCCAAAGATAATACAGGGGGCTGAACAAAAGAAGCCGTCTCCTTTCGAGACAGGCATCAGGCTCTGGAAGAGCTGGATACCGTTGTTTTAGGTGTTAGCAAGGATGGTATGAAATCACACCATAACTTTAAAGATAAATATGATTTGCCTTTTGTCCTTCTTTCCGACACGGAAAAGAAAGTTCTGGAGCAATATGGGATTATAAATGAAAAAGGAGGGACCATCCGCAGTACTTTTGTAATAGATGAAGAAGGAAAAATAATAAAAGAATATCGGAATGTTAAGGTGGAAGGTCATGCTGAAGAGGTCCTTAACCTGATAAAAAACCGGGGGTAAATAAAATAGTTTTAGGTGAATAATCCAACTAAGATGCTTTGGGGAGTTGAGGTTTTTGGGTAAAAATATAATCTTTTGTACCGGGGATAAACTCGGAAGCGGGGAGGAAGAACTCGGAAAAGTTTTAATGCACAACTTTATTTTTTCAATTGCCGAAAAAGAACCCCCCCCAGATATAGTTATTTTCATGAACAGGGGAGTTTTTTTAGCCCTGGAAGGATCGGAGATTTCCCAGTCATTGGAAAAGCTTTCAGCCAGCGGGACTGAAATCCTGGCCTGTGGAACCTGCCTGGATTATTATGGATTGAAGGAAAAACCCCTATTGGCTAAAATTTCCAACATGACAACAATCACTGATCTTTTGGCAAAAGCAAAACAGGTGGTGACAATATAATGGTATGGATTTTGGTAATTGTAATAATTGTAATCCTGGCCCTGGTATTTTTGTCCCCCGGGCAAAAGGAAAAAAGGAAAAAGGGCCAATTACAACAGCAGATACAGAAAAAAATGAGGGTAAGTGAATCGCGAGCAGATGAATATATTAGGGATATGAAAGGTAGATTAAAGAAAAAATACCCCGGAAAAAGTGAACAGTGGTATTTGGAAAAAATTCTTTCGGATTTAGAACGGGGCAGGTAACCCACCTTCGGGTGGGTTTTTTTCTGGGAGTAGAAGGAAAAAAATTCCAATTATAGAAAAATAAACAAGAGGTGTTTTTATTGGACAAAAATTTGATTTTTACTATCATCAATGGTACAGTTCCCCAATACTTCAGGAATAAATGGCAAAGGGATTTGCAGTCTCTGCTCCTGAGGATAATAAAAAAAACAAATCTTGTTTTTGATGAATTGGATGGATTAATTTTTGAGGGAGTTCAGGATTTAATTGAGTTGGGAAAAAACCTGGCCAAAATTTCTGGTAAAACCCCCGACACAAGAATTGTTAAACGTTGTTTTAACTTGAAAGAAATAAAAAAATCAAAGGAGAAATCCTTAATCATTGGTGGAGTTCAGCCCCAAAAAGAATTTTTTCGGGTTTTTGCTGATCTTTATGTGTTTTGCAGGGTTGAACCCGAACAAAAGAAAGAAATGATTGAAATGGGGTACGGAGAAGTATTTCAACCCTCCCGAGAGAATTTGGCTGAGGTTCGGTTTTTTATCCACAAAAAATATTGGGATGAGGAGTTTTTTCCTGAAAAAGGTGGAATTTCCGGGAGGTTTTTGGAGAAAAGAATCCTGGATAAAATTGTTTTAAGATTATGGGGTTTTAATGAACTAAAAAACGACCAGTATTCAATAATCAAAAGGGGGTTAGAAAGGAAGAAGGTTTTGGGAATAATGCCAACTGGAGCGGGGAAATCGGTTTGTTTTCAACTTCCCGCCCTTTTATCTCAAGGGACTTCCATTGTAGTTGCTCCTATAAAATCCCTAATCTATGATCAGGTATCCAATTTAAAAAAATCAGGAAAAGGGTTTTGTGTGGATTTTCTTGATAGTTCTCAATCATCACCCACAAAAAAAAGAGTGATGGAGAGATGGGACAAGGGGTTTTTGAAAATAATTTATCTTTCTCCCGAAAGATTACAGCAGGAAAAAATCCGGGAGTTTTTACAGAAAAGAGGAAGGAACCGGCAGGGATTTTTGATAATAGATGAAATTCATTGTGTTTCCGAGTGGGGACATGATTTTCGCCCGGCTTACCTTCAACTGGTTAGTGGGCCCCAGAGGAATAATAAGGGTTTAATGGGTTTAACGGCTACTGCTCCGGGGAGAGTGAAAAATGATTTAAAGAAAAGATTTAGTTTAGGGAAAAAGGATATTATTGAAACAAAGAATCTCGATCGCCCGGAAATTGCCCTTGAGGTAAAATTGCTTTCAGAAGGAGAAAACCGTTTTTCGGCTTTGCAAAAAATTTTGGAAGAAAGGATCCCGGATTTTTTTTGGAAAGAAAAAGAGAATGTTGTGAAAGAAAAAGCTGGGGTGATTTTTACGCCTTTTGCCCGGGCCCGTGGGGAAAATACAAAGGAGGCAAGTACTGAATGGTTAAAGGATAATCTTGAGGACAGTGGCTTTTGTGTTATGTTTTATCACGGGGCCTTAAAAGAAAAAGAAAAAAAAGAAGTTCAGGCCAGTTTTCTGGATAACAAGATTCCAATCCTGGTTTCAACAAAGGCTTTTGGTATGGGAATAGATAAGCCGGATATTAATTACACAATCCATTTTTTTGCTCCCGGATCCCTGGAGGCTTACTTCCAGGAGTTGGGTAGGGGAGGGCGAAACCGGCAAAGAACCCTCTCTGTTTTATTGTATAAACCCAGGAAGAAAAAATGCAAAAAGAATTTGAAAACCAATGGAAAACTGGAACCCCCTTGTTCGGGGAAGTGGAGTTGTTTTTTCCATTCAGGAGAATTGTGCGATTTTGGAGTTCAGGCCAATTTTATTGAAAATCAGCATTTGAAGCCTGAAAAACATGAAGATAACCTCCTGTTTTTAATTAAGGAAATAACCCGTAGGCAGGGAAGAGAAATTAGTTTTTTCCTGGAAGAAGATAAGCAAATATTTTTTCAAAGGTACTTTCTTTTTCTCCAGGAGGCAAATTTAATAAAAAATTATTTTATTAAAAGTTTTGCAGAAAAAACACTTGAATTCCGGGTGGAGAAAGGATCAGAGAAAGGATTGGGCAAAAAAGAAGAACTGATTTCAGGTTTTAACCTTCAGGATTATAAAGTAAAAAGGCGGAAATATGCGGCCCTGGGTATGGTGGAGAAATATGCTCTGGAAAAAACAAGATGCCGGCGTTCAATCCTCCTAGAATATATGGGTCAAAAAGTAGAACCAGAATCAAGATGTGGTTTTTGCGATCAGGAAACTCTTTTCTCTTCCGAAGCCCAAACTATAAAAGCACAAAATAATAAAAAGGCAGAAAAGGAAAAGATCTTTAGATTGTTTGATGAGGAAGAATTTCCTGTTTTTGAGCTGTTGGAAAAACTGGAAAGTTTAAAAAGCAAAGGAAGGGTTAACGAGTTAGAGGAAATGGCTTTTGAAAAGCTTAAGGAAGATCCTCAAAATCCGGGGGCTCTTTTTACCAGGGGATTGATAGACCAAAGAACCGGAGAGGATTTAAAGTTCTTTTTATCCTGTATTTTACAACTCCAAAAAAATGGGGATAATATGGGAGCAAGAGATGTTCTGAGCCAACTTATATTGATTGACGAGGAAAATGCTTTAAAAGTATTTGGAAAGTTGAAAAAAAAGACTTATCTTGCTTCTTGCGGATATCTTTTCTTAAATCCCAAAAGACGGAAAAAATTTGCCTTGTTTTGCATGCAGAGCTGGGCAGAAGAGATTGCAAAGAGTTTAGGAGGAAATAATCGTGGATGAACTTGAGGATTTACAGGAAGAATTTAGATTGACACTTAATGATTTAAGGGAAAAAACGAGAACCTGGGATAGGAAAATAACGGAAATGGAAAAATTAATTAACCATTTTCAAATGGATCTTGAGCAGGTATCAAAAACTAAGAAGGGGAATAATATAGATATATTGGAGAGAATAGTTTTTATAGAAAAAAATTTGAATATACAGGAAAAGAAAACCCGGGGCTTACAAAAAAAGTGGGAATTAATCCTGCTAATTCAAGTTTTGCTTTTGTTTTTTCTTTTTTTTAATTTTTAGAATCCATGGAAAGGGTCGGTATTGAATGTTAAGAAAAAGCTTGATTTTAAAAATATTTGATGGCGCTTATATGCAAAGGTGGAATGATAAACTCCGGCCTATGGAATTAATTGAACTGGACAAACAAGCCCATAAAATGATTGTTGCTTATTTTCTTGGCCAGTTTTCCAGTAAGGAACCGGATTTTAATTGGATGGGATTAATCGAGGGAGGGATTTTTGATCTTTTACAAAGACTTGTTATTACCGATATTAAACCCCCGGTATTTTATAAAATAAAAGGGGATCGAGATAAATATTTAAGGTTGAATGAATTTGTAATAAAAGAGATGGAGACTTACCTTACTCCCCTTGGGAAAGGATTCTTTTCTCGCTTTAAAGATTACCTTTTTAAACCTGAGAACGATTCCACCAAAAAAGTTCTGGAGGCTGCCCACAACTATGCCTCTCGCTGGGAATTTTCCTTAATTGAAAACCTTAATCCTCAGGGTTTTGAAATGGAAGAGATAAAAGAAAGTTTCCGAGAACGCCTGGAGAAATATAATGACCTTCCAGGGATGATTGCACTTGAGGAGAATCAATCATTTCGCTCCTTTATTGATCTAGGCGGGCATTTACGATTCCAGGCGCGCTGGTCCCACCTGCACCGGGTTCCAAAAACATCAGTCCTTGGCCATTCCCTGTTTGTTGCAATTTTAGCTTACCTATTAACTATGGAAATTGGGGGATGCCCCCGCCGTCGTTACAACAATTTTTTCACCGGGCTCTTTCATGACCTCCCCGAGGTTTTAACAAGGGATATTATTTCCCCGATAAAAAAATCCATTGAAGGTTTAGATGAGCTGATTAAGGAGATTGAAGTTGAACAGATGGAAAGAGATGTTTATCCTTTATTACCCGATGAACTTATTCCAGAAGTAAAAATGTTTACCCAGGATGAATTTTCCAACATAATCTTTTTTGAAGGAAAGCAAAAGGAAGTTAAATCAGCCTGGGAAATCAGCCAAAAGTATAATGAGGATGTTTTTAACCCGCGGGATGGAGAGCTTATTAGGGCAATCGACCGACTTGCAGCTTTTATCGAAGCCAGAGTTGCCATGGATAATGGAGGGGTAAGCCCCGAATTTCAAGAAGCAGCCCTTTCTATAAAAAAGAATTATTCTGGAAAAAAGATCGCGGGTATAAATTTTGGTGAGATTTTTGCGGATTTTTAAATGAAAATTCTTCTGGTTTATAGAGATGAAAAACTTGGAGATGAGTTCAGGAAAAGGTTCGGAGCGGAAAAAGGATTTGAAATAATTAAGGGAGATATCTGTAACCTTACCTGTGATGCCATTGCAAGTCCTGGGAATTCAAAAGGGGATATGGGTGGGGGTCTTGATTTAGCGGTTCGAGAAAGATTTGGGATCAGAATTGAGAAAAGGTTGAAGAAAAAAATCGAAGATTGTTTTGGGGGGCATCTTCCAATAGGAACTGCTATTACTTTACCAACAGATGATCCCCAAATTCCCTGGTTTATTTCCGCCCCAACTATGATCTTCCCGGGGGAAATTTCTCGAACAGATAATGTTGAGAAAGCCATGCAGGCTATTTTGGAAGCCGCAAGGGCTGAGGGGAAAATAAAAAAACTTGCTATACCCGGCCTTGGAACAGGGGTTGGAGGCTTGGGTTATGAAGAAGCAGTCTGGCAGATGTGGAAAGGATATAGAAAAACAAAAAAAGGTGAGGGAAAAAAAGATGGCCATTAAATCAAAGATAGGGGTTTTCTTTCTGGTATTGTGTTTTCTTTTCATAGTTTTTGAAATTATTCCTGAGAACCAGGTTTCTGCTCAAAAAGCCGGGGTATTGGCGTTCGAAGGAAGGTACCACTCTCGATACTTGGATTTTTCCAGGGAAAAAATCCTGGATATATTAATAGATATAGGTCGTTTTGAGGTTATGCTCCCAAGGGAGATGGATAGGGTCCTGGATAGGTATAGAATCAGGTATTATTCCAGGTTGGAAAGAGAGGAAGTTAAAAGGATTGGTGAAATAACAGGAGTAGATCTCCTGTTTGCCGGTAGTATTGAAAACCTTGAAGCTTACTGGGATTCCAATCAAAGAAGATACCGGGCTGAAGCAGAAGTAACAATCAGGATTTATGATTCTATTACCGGGAGAGAATTGTCTTTTATTTCCGGCCGGGGCTCTTCTTCCCACGGGGATCGGGAAAGTGCCCTTTTTCAGGCCCTGGGAAATTGCTTTTCTTCTTCCTTTGTTAATCAAATTAAAAAAGAATTTTTGCTAACCAGTGCTATCCAGGAAGTGGATGGAGAAGATATTGTCTTTTTTGGAGGCAGGGATTTAGGGGTCCGGAAGGGAGACCGCTTTAAAATACTAGAAAGAGTCGAGGATGAATTTAGTGGCCAGGCAAGGTACGAGCAGATCGGCTTGCTGGAAGTAACCGAGGTAGGCAGGGATATTTCAAGGGGCCAGGCAATCTATGCAAAAAAAGATATAACCAGGGAAAACGTTTTAGAAGAAATTGTTTCCAGGTCTCGCTTAACTCTCAGCCTTTGGTATAGCAATACGGGGATCAGCGTTGACGAAAGGACAGGGCGTCTTAATGTTTTTGGTTTAAAAGTTGGGAGCGAGGTTCCTTTTTCTCACTCAAGCAACATTTCATTTGGCTTTGCAGGAGTCGGTGGGGCTTTTCTTTTTGATGTGGGAGGGGAACATATCAGGGAATTCCCCTTAAATCCCGGGAGCCTTTACGGAACTATTGGTGGGAGAGCGGGGATTTCAATGGGCCTGGTTCAAGCCTGTGATGAATTTCTTAGCTCTGCGGGGCTTTTTATTGAAGTTTTACCCGGGATAAAATATTATCTCCGCCAGGAACACGGAATGACCATTTCAATTGAGGGGATAGGAAGGTTTGCAACTCCTTTAAACAGATGGCAGGATTTAGATTATAACTATATTTCTCCCTGCGGACCTGATTTAAGGACATCGGGTTTTGGAGTGCGATTTTCGGTGGGAATAGGGTTCTAAAATAGAGGGAATTTGGGAATAAAGTAGAAAAACTTAATAAGGGAAAGAAAATAAATGAGGAGGAAATGTTTTGTCTGAAATTTTCAGTTCTTTTTCCTTTAAAAGCCTTGACCTTTCTAATAGGGTTGTTATGGCTCCTATGTGTATGTACTGTTCTGGAGAAGAGGGCTTTCCGACCCCCTGGCACTACTCGCATTATGGGGCCCGGGCAATTGGGAAGGTTGGCCTAATTATTCAGGAAGCAACTGCCGTTGAAAAAAGGGGAAGATTGAGCCCAAAAGATCTTGGAATCTGGGATGATACCCACATTGAACCTCTGGGGAAAATGGTTACTCTTCTCCAAAATTTTGGAAGCAAGGTGGCCATACAACTGGGCCATGGGGGGAGAAAAGCCAGACCTGGCACAAGGGATATAATAGGCCCGAGTGGAATTGCTTTTTCGGATGAGTTTCCCAACCCTATAGAAATGGGAGAAAAGGAAATTAAGGATGTAATCCATTCCTTTAAAAAAGGAGCAGAAAGGGCCTGTGCTGCTGGGTATGATATTATTGAATTACACGGGGCACATGGTTATTTAATCCACCAGTTTCTCTCACCCTATTCCAATAAGCGAAGGGACAAATATGGGGGAAGTTTGGAAAATCGCCTTCGCTTTCCCCTTGAGATAATTAGAGAAATAAAAGAAATTTTACCTTCCGAAATACTATTGATGGTTAGAATATCTGCTGTGGAATACATAAAAGGGGGATATTCCTTTTCGGATATGTTGGATGCGGCTAAAGCTTTTGTTGAAGCTGGAGTTGATATTCTGGATGTAAGTTCTGGAGGGGCAGGACCTTCCCCTCCTAGAGTCTGGCCAGGATATCAGGTTCCCTATGCGCAAAAATTTAAAGAAGAATTGGGCGTTCCTGTAATTGCCTGTGGCCTTTTAAAAGATCCGGGGATGGCAGAGGAGTGGGTTGGAAATGGCCGGACAGATCTTGTTGCTTTAGGCAGGGCTCTTTTGCGGGATCCTAACTGGGTCTTAAACGCGGCCTGTGAACTGGGTGTACCTGGAATTATACCTGGTTCATATGCTCGGGCTTACCCCGAGGAAATAAGGTAAAAAAAGAAAAGGAGGGGGAGTATGGATTTTAAGAGAGTTTTAATTATTATTCTGGCAATCGTTTTTTTTATAGTTCTGGTTCAGAACTTTCAGCCAATAAATGTAGAATTTCTTTTCTGGGAAGTAGAAGTTCCCCAGATAATAATGCTATTTCTTTCTGCTCTGCTTGGTTTTTTGATCTGTTACATATGGCTGCACATTAGAGGGAGAAGGCGCAGGAGATAAAAAGAATTAAGCGTTTTAATACCCTATTATTTGATTTTTTGGGAAGGAGGTAAGGAATGGCAAAGATAGATATTGGTTCGAAAATTTTACAATACAGAAGGCAAAAGGGGTATACTATAAAAGAACTTGCAAAAAAAACGAAACTAACTTCTTCTATGTTAAGCCAGATTGAAAGAGGAAATGCTAACCCATCGATTAATTCTCTGCGAATTATTGCTAAAGCCCTTGATGTTCCTCTGGTTAATTTTTTTGAAGATGAAGATAATGTTGAAAATCTTGTGGTTAGGGCTGATCAGCGAAAAAAATTAATGATGCCCTCCAATCATGGATTTGTATATGAATCACTTTCCCCAAATTTAAGCGGAAAAATTCAAATGGTTCTGCTGAGGTTAAACCCCGGAGAAGAAACAACAGAAAGCCTAATGAGTCACGAAGGGGAAGAAGCTGCACTTGTTCTTGAAGGTAAGGCGAAAATTTATCTGGAAGATGGGGTATTTGAGTTAGAAAGCGGTGACAGCATAAGGATTCCGCCGGGGAAACCTCATAAATGGGAAAATATTGATAACATTATTGTTACTGTTGTTTTCGCTATTTCACCACCATCCTTTTAATTTTTCCATAACCCCTGTTTTAGGGCAGGGGCTTTCTTTTTTTCGATGCAGGAAAAAAGAGGGGTTTATAATTAATTGTTTAATAAGTTTAATTATATTTGAATTTTTTTGAAATCAAAAAGTTAGGAGGATTTTGAGTTGGAAATAAGAGAGGTAAGGGCTGGGTATCTAAACCTTGAATTGAAAGAACCTTTTACTATTGCCCTGGGAACGGTGACGGAGGCAAAAAATGTGGTTGTTGAGATTGAAACGGATAGTGGACTGGTTGGTTTTGGAGAAGCTGCTCCCATGCCAATTGTAACGGGGGATTTTCAGGAGGCAACCCTGCAGGGCATCCTTCAGTTTCTACGACCACTATTACTGGGGAAGGATCCCCGCCAGATTTCGATGATTTCTTCCTTAATGGATAAAGTTCTAAAAGGAAATCCAGCGGCCAAGGTTGCTGTAGAAATGGCCCTTTTCGATTTGCTGGGGAAAATTTACAGAATGCCTCTTTACATTTTGTGGGGAGGTAATGCCAACTCTTTTGAAAGTGATTATACAATTAGTATTGATGAGCCGGATATAATGGCTGAAAAAGTTGAGCCTCTTTTGGAAAAAGGATACACGGCCTTAAAGGTTAAAGTTGGACAGGATGGAAAAGAAGATGTAAAAAGAATTGCTGCTGTCTCCAGGGCAGTTAATGGTAGGGCATTAATTCGAATTGATGCTAATCAGGGCTGGGGTATTAAAGAAGCTGTAGCTGCTATTCAGGAGATGGAAAAATTTGATGTTGAGTTAGTTGAAGAACCTATCCTAAAAGGTAATCTGGATGGAATGGCTTTTATCCGGGACCGGGTTAAGGTCCCAATAATGGCCGATGAAACGGTTTTTTCTCCCAAAGATGCTCTTGAAGTAATAAAAGCAGGCGCCGCTGATTTAATTAACATTAAACTTATGAAGGCCGGAGGTCTTCTTGCGGCCCGGAAAATTGATGCAATAGCCTCAACTGCCGGCCTTGAATGTATGGTGGGTTGCATGATTGAAAGCAGGTTATCGGTAACTGCGGCAGCTCATCTTGTTGCAAGTTCGCCTAATATTACCAGGGCCGATCTTGATGCTCCCGGATTTTTGCGCTCTGATCCCATTATTGGAGGGATTGAAATAAAAGGTGGCCTTTGTACCCTGCCTGAAAAACCCGGTTTGGGTATAGAATTGAATAGACAGGAGGTAAAATTTGTTGATAACACGTAGAAATGATTGGGAAAATGAATTTGAAGAGTTCGCAGGGAAAATTATGGAAGAGTTTGAAATCCCGGGAATGTCTGTTGGCCTGGCTCAGGACGGGGAAGTAATTTATGCCAGGGGATTTGGCTATGAAAATCGGGAAGAAAAAAAGAAAGTGAGTCCAGAAACTGTCTTTGGTATCGCTTCAATTACCAAATCTTTTACCGCCCTGGCAATTATGATCCTGGAAAAAGAAGGCAAGCTATCTACGGGAGATCCGGTAATAAAATTTTTGCCTGAATTTAAAGCGGGGGAGCAAATAACTCCTGCAATAAATATTCACCATTTTCTTACCCATACTGCTGGACTTCCTCCAACTCCTGCTTTAATGTATGCTATGGTTAAGAGTATCGAAGGAGATCCAACGGCAGAAAAATTAAAAGAAGAGGGAAAATGGGAAAAGTGGACTGAAGAGCCTCCAATAGAAACCTGTGATGATTTACTGAAATTCTGGGAAAGAAAACAACCCGAACCCCTTGGGCTTCCCGGAGAACAATTTAGTTATTCCAATGATGCCTATGCTCTTTTAGGAACCATAGTTGAAAGGGTCAGCGGAATGAGTCTGGCCAAATTTATGGAAGAAAAAATTTTTAAGCCCCAAAAGATGGAGAAAATTACATTTGA
>PUKG01000285.1 GCA_003550445.1 Halobacteroidaceae bacterium | reverse complement strand
GGTATTTAATTGAAAGTAACTGGCATTTTCTTGCAGGCCTTATTCCTCCCTACTGGATTACCCAGGCTTTCCTTGCAGCAAAAAACTCCCAATCCCTTTATTTCCTGTACCTTGCAGGAGGTTTTTTTATTCATCTCCTTTTCCTGAATTTTTTAATTAAAAGGTTTCTTGCTTCTGTAGACTAAAAGTTTTTTTCAGAAAAAATGGCTTTTCAAAGAAAACCCCCGACCTCTTTTTTGAGAACCGGGGATTTTTCTCCTTAACTGTCTATTCCGCCCTGGGCGAACGGTGATTCCGTTAATAACCGAACAAAAGAATCAGAAGGGAATTTTTCTTGAGGAAAATTTCTGAAGCTGGATAACTAAGTGTTCGGTAATGTTAAAAAAATGTCCTTGTTTGTCTTGGGAAATTGAATTTGAATTTACTCCAAATCTTTCTTAATTTTCCTCATTGATTCCCCCTTAAGGTTAATTTTGTACGCATTGTTTAATAGTCGGTCTAAAATAGCATCGGCAACCGTAGGATCCCCAATATTTTGATGCCAGTGTTCAACAGGCAATTGACTCGCAACCAGAGTAGATTTGGAAAGATTGCGATCATCAATAATATCTAATATTTCTCGACTTTCCCGGGGATTTAGAGGCGCTAATCCCCAGTCGTCAAAAAGCAAAAGTTCTACTTTCATAAGTTTTTTTGCAAACTTATGATATGACCCATCACCCCTGGCAATATTTAGTTGAGAGATAAACTGGGAGAGCCGGTAATACTTGGTGCTAATTCCCTGTCTGCAGGCATTATTGGCTAAAGCACAAGCGATAAATGTTTTGCCAGCTCCTGTAGGGCCAGACACTAAAACATTTCGTCGAGAAACAATCCATTGACAGGTGGCAAGTTTTTCAATTAACCCTCGATCAATTCCCCTAGGGTGGCTGTAGTCAATATCCTCAAGACAAGCATCAATCTTAAGAGTGGCTGCTTTAAGAAGTCTAGTTAAACGGCGGTTCTCTCTGGAAGTCCATTCATAATCAACCAGGAGCCCCAGTCGTTCCTCAAAAGAAAGCTGACTGTTAGGTGAAGCTAGGTTATTCTTCAAATAATCAGCCATTCCATGTAACCTCAATTGGCGAAGTTTTTCAATGGTTTGCTGTGTTAACATGGTGGCACCTTCTGTCCGTAGTATTCGGAGCCTCGGATGTTTTGGTGTTGAATGGGAGCGGGTTCAAAGTTTTGGATTAAAGAGTTTTCGTCTAACCCGTTTTTAAGTATCGATTTGATACTGTGGTAAGAAGGAGAACCGATTTCTAAAGCTCTTTTTGCGGAAGCCTCAAGCCTTTCCCTGGAGTAACTACTGCTGAGTCTAATAATACCCAAACAGGACCGGTATCCCTGCTCAGGATGTGGTTTATCTTCAATAATTTTTAATACCACTTGTTTGGTATTTGGTCCAGTTGTTTCTGCCCATTGCAAAATTCGAGAAGGAGTCCACTCCAAGTGTTTCTGATGGGAGGCGGGTCTATGCTCATGAACAGTATTTGTTTTGCCTTTGCCGTATATCCTGGGGTGGCTGGCTACTCTTTTTCCATTAAAGATGATTTCCACAACTGACCTAGTTATTCTAACCTCTATTTGTTTTTTGGCCAGCTGATAGGGAACACTGTAATAATTTTTTTCTATCTCCACATGGTAGTCCATATTTACTCTAACTTTTTTCCAGTAAGCAAACTCATATGGTTTTTCGGGGAGAGGTTTTAATAAAGGCTTATCAAGAGTTTCGAAAAGAGACCGACGACTGCCTGCTAATTTTTGGAAAGGTTTTTGGTTTAGCTTTTCTAGCTCTACTTGTATCGCGTTGTTTAATTCTTCGATACTGAAGAAAATGCAGTTGCGTAAAGCAGCCAGGATCCAACGCTCCACTAACAGAACTCCTGATTCTACTTTTGCCTTATCACGGGGTTTATTAGATCTGGCGGGGATAATTGCTATCCCATGATATTCTGCCATATCCTGATAGGTAGGGTTCAAGTCTGGTTCGTAACGGCAAACCTTTTTAACACCGGTTTTGGTATTGTCGGGAACAATGATCTCTGGCAAGCCTTCAAAATACTCAAAAGCCCTGCAATGAGAACCAATCCAATTAGGGAGTGTCTCATCCCATGTGGCTTCTGCATATGTGTAATTACTAGCCCCAAGGACTGCTATGAAAATATGGGCTTCAGTTGCTTTTCCAGTTTCAGGATCAAAAATCGGAAAGGTTTGTCCAGCATAATCCACAAAAATCTTTTCACCGGCTTTATGGTTTTGTCTCATTGTGACGTCAATTCCTTGTTTCCAACGTTTATAGAGTTCGCAGAAAAAGCTATATTGGTAACCTTCCGGATTTTCTTGTTTATATTCTCTCCATAAAAGTTGGAGGGTAACACTCTTTTTCTTAAGCTCTTTGTGTATTTTTGACCAATCGGGTTCAAGGTTATTAGCTTTTCCTTTAAATCTTTCGGGGTAAAGCTTTATTTCTAAATCGTTGTCATCAAGTTTCTCTAACATTGCCCAGGATAATCCACTGTCATTGGCTCGTTTAATTATTTCTGCAACCGTGCTTGAGGAAACAGAGCAGCTTTTAGCAATTTTATGAAATCCCAGGGCTGTTTCAAACCTCAGTCGCAAAACTTCTTTAATCTTCCGCATGGATAACCTCCGTTTTCGCCCCACAGAAACCTCTCCTTTTCGTTATGATAAAACCATTTTTCTGCAGCAAAGAGGCAATTCCTGTAGAGCTTTATTTTGTTATCCAGCGCAAGTAAGTCCTAATCTCTGATTCCGTTGTTTAACGAACACCGATTCCGCTCTGAGGCAAAAATTTGTTCGGTAAAGACCGGAATTGTTGTTCGGATATTAACGGAAACATTGTTCGCTAATTTGCGGAATTCCTGTTCGGTTTAGAGCGGAATCTGTGTTCGGTTTAGAGCGGAATACGCATTAACTTATAATTTTAGGTTTTTGTATCCTTGAATGGAATTATAAATAATTTATTAGGCCATTAAAAAATTATTATTTTTGTTAATATCAACCTTCCCAAACCATCCCAATATAAAGCGATTAACTAATTAACTTTTGTTTGGAAAATTATTTCCAGAGCATCATCCTTAAATTCTGGAAATGTTTTTTTGCTGGCAGTATAGGTAATAACAAGGAACTTTTCGTCCTCAAGGAAGGTTACAACCTGAACCCATTTAATTTTATCAGGGAAAATTTCCGGAAGGTAACCGGTAGAAATAATTTTATATCCCGGCAGACCATCAATTTTTACCTCTTCTTTTTCCTGCAGGTTAAAATTTTTAATGGTTTCTTCCAGGTCAATAATCAATTCTTCCCAGAAATCCAAATCATCATTTTCCCTACCATGCTCGATTATAAAATTAATATTTACCATAAAATCTTCATATTCTGCATCAAGGGGAAACAGGTAAAAAAACATCATTCAATTCTCCGTGGCCCAACCAGTCGTTGGGATGAAAAACTACAATTTCTTCAAATTCAATTTCCAGAAAATCCTGTTCCTCCCCAGCAAAGCTTACAGCCGGGTTAAAAAGGCCCAACAGCAAAACCAGGGATAGTGATAAAAAAGCAAGTTTGAACAAAAAACCACTCCCTTTTAATTAATTAAACTATAAAAACAACTTTCCGTATCCCTTTGCCAGACTATCAGGACTCACTAAACAAGAATATCCTGAAACCAGTAATTCTCTTTTTTTAATACCCCTCCCAGCCTGAAGTCCATGTCCTCAGTAAAAATAGGACCTCCAGTTATTACCGTTTGAAACTCCCCTTTTTCTCCAGCAGGATCTACTCCCCGGACAAGAAATTCCCTTTTTAAATTACCATCTAACTCTCTCCCCAGAAAATCTGGATCCAATTTTTTTCATTTACTGCAACAATTACATCTTTAAAACCCAGATCCATAAAATTATCGAGAACCTTTTCCCTTTTCATTTTCCAGAGGTGGTGAACTGCTTTTATACCTGCCCTTTTACAAACCCTTTCTACCCAATCCCTGTGCTCCTCCAGGTCAATAAACACTGACTTTTACTCCCCCAGCCCTGAATTTGCCAATTATTTTCACGAAGTTTTTTCATAGTTCTGGCCAGGAGGTTTCCGGGGTTAAAAGTTTCACATTTAACAAATCTGCCTAATTTTGAAGAATGGAAGTGGATATTACGTGGGATCTAGACCTTTGGGCCTCCTCAATCATCATGTAATAAGAAAGAGAGGGTCTTCCTGTCTTCTTATGGCATAATAAAGAACCAGTCAGGAATCCTTGCCCCCGCTCCAGGAACAGAATAATGGCTTGTTTTTTAAACTCATATTGATCTCCCTGCCTCAATAGTTTTTTATCTTTATAAAAAATTCCATTTTCCTCTCTTATTCTTTTGCAGTAAGGTTTAAAAACTCTTCAGCATCTTTCGTGGCAAGTTTAACTGCCTGTTCCCAGAAATCGGGCCGGGTTAAATCTACTCCCAGGTGTTTTCTAGCAAGGTCCTCTACCTGCATTCTCCCTGTATCCCGGAGAAGGTCAATATATTTCTGTTCGAAGTTTTTCCCTTCCTGTTTGGCCATGGAATAAACTCCAGCGCTGAAAAGATACCCAAAAGTATAAGGAAAATTGTAAAAAGGAACGGCAGTGATATAAAAATGGAGTTTTGAAGCCCAAAAATGGGGATGGTAATCCCGAAGGGATTCACAAAAAGCTTTCTTTTGGGCTTCTTCCATCATCTGGTTTAACTGGTCTATTCCCACAGGGCCTTTTTGCCGGGCCCGATAAAAATCATTTTCAAACAAAAATCGGCAGTGAATGTCCATAAAAAAGGAAATACTTTTTCCAACCTTATCACCCAAAAGTGCCAGTTTTTCCTCTTCGTCTTTTGCATTTTCCAGAGCAGCATCGGCCACAACCATTTCTGCAAAGGTTGAGGCAGTCTCAGCAACATTCATTGCATACCGCTGTGATAGGAGGGGCAACCCTTTCATTG
>PUKG01000050.1 GCA_003550445.1 Halobacteroidaceae bacterium | reverse complement strand
GTCATAAGGACAAAGTGAAGCCCCTCTTCTCCGGGTAATTCCATTAAAGTATAATAGGGAGTCATATTAATTGTAGACCCTCCATACCTCTCCTGGGGAAGATCCCACTGATCCTCTCGGTTATAAAAAGACCGGAAATCACGCATGTGGTAGGTTGTAAGCATCCGACTTTGAATTGCGAAAATATCTTCCGGGTACCTGAAATGGTTTTCCAGTCCTTCTGGGAATTCATCGATTGGTTTAAACATATCAGGGAAAATTTTCTGATAGGTTTGGATAATCGGGTCCTCTTCATCCACAACGTAATAATCCACACTTCCATTATAAGCATCAATTACAATTTTGACAGAATTCCGGATATAGTTTATCCCTTCCCTTGAAAGCTCTGAGTAAGGGAACATATCCGTTACTGTATAAGCATCCTGAATCCAGACAATCCTTCCCTCGTGAATAACGGTATAAGGATCACCATCGAAAGCGAGAAACGGAGAAATTTTTCGAACCCTTTCATGAATAGAGCGATCAAACATTAGACGGCTTTCCGGGTTTATATCACCAGCCAAAAGGATCTGAAAACTATTAAACCTTATGGCAAAAAGAAGCCTGCGAAGACTATTGTGAATTGGGATTCCCCCATCACCCGAGTAATTGTAGGTAATATTTTCATCTCCACTGGGGTAGTGAAATTCTGCGCCTTCATTATTTACAACTACAAATTCATTATCAATTTCTCCAAAATAAATCGAGGGATTTTCCAGGGGTATATCTTCGGGGTATATCGGGGGTATATCTCGAATAATTAGGTCAGGAAATCCTTCGGAAGTTGCTGTATTTACAGGACTCATTGCCATTCCAAACCCATGGGTGTACCGGAGAGCTTCATTTACCCAGGTTTTGGCCCGATCAGGCAATAACCTCTGGTCCAGTTCCCTTGGTGCAAGCATAACCTGCCTGTATTCTCCGTCAATTTTATAGCGATCAATATCAATCCGGTTAAAAACATAATAGGGGCGTCTTTCTTCCAATTGTCTATAAGTTTGTAAAATGGGACGCCAGTCCCAAATTCTTAAGTTTTTTATTGTCCCGGCGTGTTCTTCAATAACATCCCAGTTTAATTCACCCCTGAATGTATACTCTCTTTCTTCGATATTATGGAGATTAAAACCAATATTAGTAAACTCAATATTGTTACTGATATACTCCCCCTCTCGGGCAAGTTCATTTGGTTCTACCCTAAACCTTTGAATAACATTGGGATAAATTGTGGTAAGAGCAAAGGCTAAAACTAACCACCCCACTACCAGAATTATTACATGTTTTTTGGAGCGCAGGAAAATTGAAAATAGGGTGATAATACCAATAATAATAAGGGAAATACTCAGAATGGTAAAGATTGGAACCCTAACAGTGGCATCCACATAACCAGGCCCAAAAACAACTCCCTCCCGGGAAAACATCAGCCTGTAAATATCCAAACGATAACCCCAGGCACGCCAGAACATGAAAATTCCCGCCAGAATTAAAAGGTGTTTTTCGGCAAGAGGAGGTAATTTTAAAGAACGAACAGAGGATCTGGCCAAAAGAAAATAACCAATGGCAACAATGGCCAGTGTAATTACCAGCATTATTAAACCTGATTCAAAAATAAATCTCAGGAAAGGAAGCTCAAAAACGTAAAACCCGGCATCTCTTCCCAGAATTGGATCCACAACTCCAAAATCAGTCCCATTTAAGAAAAAAAGGAAATGCCTCCAGGCATCGGGGTTGACAACACTGAATACAACAGCCAGGAAAAGAGAAAATCCTCCAATTAAAAAGGTAACCGTTTTTCTTGATAGGTTTTCCATAAAAGATAAATCAGTTTCCTGGCCGCCAATATTTATGACATTTGAGGAGGATTGCTGGATAAAACGTCGGTAAAGCACCTTCCTCAAAACAAGAAAGTTTAAAAAGAAAAACAGAAAATGGACCGCAACCTGGACCCCTCGCAAACCCCAATTGGTCCCAAGGATTTTGAAAAAGGTATTTAAATATCCAACTTCCCTGAACCAGAGAATATCAACATAAAAATTAACAATAACGCTAAAGAAAAAAACCAGAGCAACAAGTAAGCCCAGAATTACCCACCTGAATTTTATTCGCTTGGCCATAAATTAACCTCCACTCCCTTAAAGATTAAACATAAAAAAAGGCCCTAGGGCCTTTATAGTAGATTGAGTTCGTCAAAACTAAAAAACCCTTTTTTGTGGATAACAACATGGTCCAGAATCTCAATCCCCAGTATTTCACCAGCTTTAACGAGTCTTTTTGTCCGCAAAACATCTTTTTTGTTGGGATGGTTTTGAATGGAGTTAACGTTTTGGGCAAGAATAACCGAAGTTTCACCTTTGAAAAGGATGGGTAGCCTGAATATCACCTGGGGGTCAAAGGACATTTTCTGTTTAGTCCCTTCCCCTATTGTTTCCCAGGTAATAAGGCGGTTTTCCTCATCCACAAGGAAAATCATTAACCTCTGTTTATCGGGTTCGTTGTATTTTCGAAACAGGTTGTAAACGTCCTGGGGCTGGCGAATCATTTGCCCCTGGTCTTCCACCAACGCTTTCCGCTGAAGAGAACAAACAGTTAAAAACTCTTTTACAGTGGTAATCTCTTCCAACCTGCAGTGAAAATCAATCAAATCGTCCGCCTGGAAGTTTGACTGCCTTTGGGCAAGCATAACTTCTTCGGGGGTTAACTCCGGGTGCTCGGAAAAGTCGGAGGGACTTTCTTTCTGGAAAGGGTTTTGACTCAAAAGCTGGTATTCTTTGCGGTGACACGATGAACATTCAAAGGTAACAAAGGTTGTTCCAGCGTATTTCCCAATATTTTGATCAAAAGTGCCTACACCGAGAATATCTTTTTCCTTTACTTCGGCACCACATTGAGAACAGAATATTTTCATTGAAGTCTTCCCCCCTTCTCTAATATTTTGTACTTGTTAACTTCGCTAAAAAAACCCCAAACCCTCTTATAACCGGGTGATATTTTTCTATTTTGTGAGGTGGCGAGTCCTTTCCCGGACTTCCCATTTAATTTTTTCCACATCAAGAGTGTAAAATTCTCCTCTGTCATAAAGGATTTTCCCATCCACAATGGTTGTTTGAACATCACTTCCCCTGCAGGAATATACAACATGAGCAAGAGGATCAAACAAAGGGGTTAAATGGGGCTTATCTAGGTTGAGAAGAATTATATCAGCTTTTTTGCCTTTTTGCAAATTCCCAATTTCCGACCCCAGGCCTAAAATTTCTGCCCCAACACTGGTGCTCATCTTAACAACCTGTTCTGCGGGGAGATTCTGGGAGTTTTCCCCCGCAACTTTCTGGAGCAAAGAACCCATTTTCAATTCAGCAAACATGTCCAGGGAGTTATTACTTCCCGGCCCATCAGTTCCAAAACCTACTTTTACCCCTTTCTCAATCAGCTTTGTAATTGGCGCTATCCCACTTGCGAGTTTCATATTTGATTGTGGATTGTAAGCCACCCCAACATTATTTTCTGCTAGAATATTAATATCTTCATCCTTCAGGTGGACACAATGGGCAGCAACGGTCCTATGTTCAAAAATTCCCACATCAAGGGCCCACTTAATAGGAGTTTTCCCATAGTCTTTTTCAATCTGTTTGATTTCATCCTTGGTTTCTGCAAGATGAGTATGAATTGGAAGATTATGTCTTTTCGCCCTTTCTAAAACCTCCTCCATGAACTCGGGAGGGCAGGTGTAGGGGGCATGAGGAGCCAACATTGTGGTAATTCGACCATTTCCTTTTCCTCTCCAGTTGGTGGCGAAATCCACAGTTTTATCTAGATTGGCAATTGCATTTTCCTGCACCCCGATTAAACCCCAGGTTAAAACTGCCCTGATTCCCGATTCTAAAACGGCATCTCCAACCCTATCCATGGCAAAATACATGTCGGTAAATGTGGTTGTTCCTGACGCAAGCATTTCTGCAATGGCCAGGAGGGAACCCCAGTAAATATCATCAGGAGTCAGCTTTGCCTCCAGGGGCCAGATATAATCCTCAAGCCAGGTCATTAAAGGTTTGTCATCGGCAAAACCTCTCGTGTAAACCATTCCTGCATGAGTATGACAATTAACCAGGCCGGGCAGAGCTAAGCAATTTTCCCCATCAATTTCTTTATCAGTTGGAAAAGGTTGTTCTTTCTCTTTTTTTCCTAACCCCACAATAATTCCATCCTTGATATAGATATTTCCTTTTAAAATTAACTTTTCTCCGTCAAAATAATCCACATTTTTAATTTTCAACGGCATAATTTTCTCCTCCAAATTGGTATCTTTTAAAATAGACTTCTACCTAAAATTAATTAATTCCTTTTCCCTTTTTTCGGTTAATTTCTCGTTTTCCAATACCCTTAACTTTGATTTCTTTGGGAAACATATTTTTTATCAATCCTGTTTTCTCGTTTTAATTATACTTTTCCCCTTCTTTTCCCTTTTTAATTTAATCCTTCGGCAAATTTCCAGGAAATATCCTTTTTTCGTTGACCCTCAATTCTTTTTTATGCTATAATAAGTGTTAAGGTTCAACCTCTGAAAATGGCAAACTTGTCGAAAGGCAAGGACGCAAAGCCACGAATCTAAAGCTATTGCCAAGATAGTCGGGCTGCCGGAGAATCAGGATTTTGGCCTCTTTCTCGCGGCGGAGAAATTGGCTTTTTGTTTTGTAAGTTTTTATTCCTCCTTATCAATCCTCCTTTCTAAGCCCCTTGCAAAAGGGGTTCTTTTTTTGCAAAAAAAAGAAGGGTTCCATTGCTCCGGGAAAAGATCCCCTCCTAACCCTTTCGCGGAAAACTGGAACCCTCCAAACCTGCATCCTGAAAAATTTCTTTTCATGTAATTATTTCTATATTTTCCAAAAAATTCCTTCTTGCAATCAAAAAAAGCTTCCCAACCCTAAGAGGGCTGGCGAAGCTTTTTGGCAGTAATTTGGAAATAATCCAGGGCTGAGAGAACCGCAAGAACAGCTCCAATCCAGATTAGGGGTTTTCCAATCGCAGGGATATCAAAAATATTAATTACCGCAACAACATATAGGAAAAAGGCTGTGGATTTTCCAAATTTAGTGGGATGAATCATATCTTTCCCGGCAAAAAAAAGTATTGAAGAGGCCACAAATAAAACGGCATCTCTTCCAATTATAATTATACCTGCAGCTAAGGGAATAACCCCCTTATATAAGAGGGCAAGGAAAATGCCAATCAAGGTTAGCTTATCGGCTACTGGATCAAGAATCCTGCCCAGATCAGTTTCCACATTTAATTTTCTTGCAACTATCCCATCAAATAAATCGGTTAAAGCAGAGATCCCAAACAAAATCCCGGCGATTAACCGGTAGTTCCCAACTTCAGCAATAAGAACATAAACAATTACTGGAATTAATACCAGGCGAATTATGGTAAGTAGGTTAGCGGGGTTCATTGGAAAACCTCCCTCTTGAGTGAACCTATCCTGGTTTAGTAAGAAGTGAATTTTTCTACAGTTTTTTTATCCAGCCTAGTAACAACTTCCATCAACAATTTCAAAGTATTTTCATAATCTTTCCTGCTGATAATACTGTAATGACTATGAATATAACGGGAAGGAACAGCAAGAACCAGGGATGGGACACCACTTCCCACCAGGTGAATTTTCCCGGCATCAGTTCCTCCGCCCTCCATAAAATCAACCTGGTATGGAATTTCCTTCTCAGTTGCCACATCTATAACAAAATCCCTTAAACGGGTGTTGGGAATCATTGACCTATCAAGCATTAAAATAACGGGGCCTTCCCCTAATTTTTCCTGGGCCTGTTGTTCTGTCATTCCTGGCATATCACCTGCAATACCCACTTCCAGAGCAAAACCTACATCGGGTTTAATTATTTGTGAACTGGTTTGAGCACCTCTAAGACCAACCTCTTCCTGAACAGAACCAACCCCAAAAACAGTATTGGGATGTTTTTTTCTGTTTAACTCCTCAATTATTTGCATAAAAAGGGCACAACCAACCCTATCATCCCAGGCTTTTGCCATTAATGAATCACCATTAGCCATTTCGACAAAATCAGTGGCAGGAACTACAGGATCACCTGGTTTAATACCCAGCTTTTCTGTTTCCTCCTTGCTTTTGGTTCCTACATCAATAAACATATTTTTAATTTCAACAGGCTTTTTTCTTTCTTCAGAATCCAGGACATGGGGAGGTTTCGAACCGATAATCCCCTCAACAGGACCTTTTTTTGTAAAAACCCTGACCCTTTGGGCAAGCATTACCTGATTCCACCATCCCCCAAGGGGTGTAAAAGTTAAAAAACCCTTCTCCCCAATTGTTTTTACCATAAAGCCAATTTCATCCATATGCCCGCTGAGCATAACCCGGGGACCATCTGGATCTCCTTCCTTTTTGCAAATCACACTTCCCAGTTTATCAGTGGAAATCTCCGCTTTCCCTTTCATTAGTTCCTTGATAAGGTCCCTAACCTTATCTTCGTGGCCGGGAACTCCTGGAACCGTGGTAATTTTTTTCAACAAATCCATATTTGCTATCATCCTTTGGAAACCCTCCTAATTAAACAATATTTAAAAGTTAGCCCTGATTCCAAAAACAGCACTTGGCTCATTCCATTTTCCATCCTCAAAACCTATACCCAGGTCACTTTTTACCGGCCCTATATTTAAACCAATCCCACCTGTATAATAACGAGTATCTGCTCCTTCAAGAGCAATCCCTGCCCTCAGAGCAAAAAGACCCATGAAAAACCTTTTTTCTAACCCTGCCCGGAAAGCCGTTCCCTCTTGATGAGGTATTGTACTTAAATCCGTTGTAGCCGTTAACCCTACAATAGGAAAGTTAACCCCTGCTCCAACTGTGTAAACCCTTTCCCCTCCCTTTATGTAATCCACGTTTTCCTCAATAGGAAATGGCTTTATAACATTTTCAACCCTTGCCCCGATATTTATTATATCGGTTAATTTAATCATAATTCCAAAATCAACACCAAACCCGCTTCCCAGGTCTGTCAGATCTTCGATTACTTCATTATTGTTAATTGAATATTTATAATGGGTTCCTTCGAGGTATTTTGCATTAAACCCAAGGGATAGGGAAGCAACATCTCCGAAAGGCTCTAAAACCCGGTAAGCATAGGCTAAATTAAAAGCATTATAATGAGTCAGGTTTAACTCAGTATCATCCACCTCACCTCTCCCCTGGAAAGAAACGCCTGCTCCAAGGGTTCCAAATCTAACTCCTGTAAGGTGTCCGTATTCAATTGATGCAGGGCCAATATCAATTTCCAGAAATTTTTCGGGATCGGCAAGAACATTTCGAACCCCAGAAATTACCTCAATGGCATTTTCTGTTTCCCCACCAATAGTTGATCCAAGGCCCAGACCAATCAAACCTGTATGGGCCAGGCCTGCCGGATTATAAATCATTGCAGAATAATCATCTACAATTGCGGTATATGCTCCTCCCAGGGCAAAGGCCCTGGCATTGTAATAAGACATTGCTTCTGCTGGTTGTGATTGTGTAAAGATAAGTGCTGTGAAAATTATAATAAAAAACCATATTTTCCCCCGCATAATCTGTCTCCTTTCTAAAATGCCATTTATTAAAGCTATTCAATATATTAAAACAAATTCCTTCCAGACAAACAAAAGAGGCCCCTTTTTAAAGAGGCCTCCTGAGCCTAATACCGTTCTAACCTGGAGGTTACCCCCCATTAGCCAAAAATAAGTACAAACGAGTAGGGCGGTTAAATATCTACTGATTCTTTTAGTGCTTTGCCGGGCTTAAAGTTAGGAACCTTTTTGGCTGGAATGCTAATTTCAGCCTTGGTGCGAGGGTTAAGGCCTTTTCTTGGTTTCCGGTCCCTTACATCAAAGCTTCCGAAACCGATAATTTGAACTTTCTTTCTTTTGTTCTCGGCCTTCTTAGCTTCCCCGGCAAGGAAGTCAGTGATTGAATCAAAAACGATGTTCACTACTTCCCCAGCGTCTTTTTTGGTCATCCCTGCTTTTTCAGCAACCTTTTCGATCAAATCAGTTTTAGTCAAGCAGCTACACCTCCTTAAAATTTCCATTCCAACAAATTAATTCGTGACCTGCACAGAAACTCCTGCAAGGTAATGCGAAAAAATCCCCAAGAATTCAACAATTTCGGGTTTTTTTTATTTTTTTCTTATACTCATATTTTTTTGCCATCCCTCAAAACCCTCTCCAATAGAGGGTTTATGCGGCAGGGGGGGCAAAAAAGCCTTTATTTATCAGGTTTTAAAAATTAATTGAAAAAATTTTTATTATTTTCCCTTTTTGTTTCTTTTGTTGATTTTCAAGAGCCCTTTTCCTATTATTATTCACGAATTTTATTTGACTTATTTCATTTTTTTCTTTTTACCAGTACTCTGCTCCGTCTTTGTGTTCTTCCATTTCCACTTTTGGCATTCTTCCCATTAGATCATAAACCCCTTCTTGGGGAGAGAGTCCCTGGAAAAGAACCTGATTGACTTTTTGGGTAATTGGCATTTCCGTTCCAGATTTTTGAGCAAGTTTATAAACCGTCTGGGTGGTTCGCAGTCCCTCCACAGTCTGGTCAATTTCCTTTAGGGCCTGATCTGTTGTTTTGCCCTGGCCGATTCTAAAGCCAAAATTCCAATTTCTCGAGTGTTTGCTGGCACAGGTTACAATCAAATCTCCCAGCCCTGCAAGTCCTGAAAAGGTCTGGGGTTGAGCCCCTTCAGCTTTACCTAACCGGCTAATTTCGCTCAGCCCCCTGGTAATTAGTGCTGCTTTTGTATTATCTCCAAAACCCATTCCGTCACATATACCAGCAGCAATGGCAATAATGTTTTTTACCGCTCCTCCTAGCTCCACACCTATTACATCTGGGCTGGAATAAATCCTAAAATGATTATCCATTATGATTTTTTGAAAATATTTTGCAGTTTCTTCCCTTTCACTTGCAACCACAGCAGCAGTAGGGAGCCCCCGGCTAACTTCTTCAGCATGTGTTGGTCCTGATAAAACAGCGACTTTATTCTGGTTTTCAGGTCCAACCCTCCCCATAATCACCTTAGAAAGTCTTTCCAGATTTTCTTCATCAAGGCCCTTGCTACAACTGAGGATAAATTGACTGGGTTTTATAAAGTCTCTTGCTTCCTCTATTACTTTTTTTACTACATGAGAGGGAACTACAACAAAAATGCTTTCTGCCCCGGAAATCACTTCATCAATCCGAGTTGAAGCTGTCACATTGGAGGGGAATTCAACTTCCGGCAAATAACGCATATTTGTTCGTTTTTTATTAATTTCTTCAACCTGTTTCTCAGCATTGTCATAGATTTTTACCTTGAAACCTTTTTTCCCCAGGTGGATTGCAAGGGCTGAACCCCAACTCCCTCCTCCAAGAATGGCAAGTTCGTTCATTTCCTGTCCTCACCCCTCTTCCTGATTTTTATCCAAATCGGACTTCCCGAAAAACCAAAAGCATTCCTGATTTGATTTTCCAAGTATCTTAAATAGGAAAAGTGAATTAAACCCGGTTCATTTACAAATAAAACAAATGTAGGAGGTCCCACAGCTACCTGTGTTCCAAAAAATATTTTGGGGACTCTTCCTTTCTTACTAGGGGGTGGGGCAATTTGCATGGCTTCCTGTATTACTTCGTTTAAAACCCCAGTTTTTATTCTTTTTTTCCATTCTTCTTCCACTACTAACACGGTTTCCAAAAGAGATGAAAGCCCAAAACCTGTAATAGCAGAGGTATAAACAAGGGGCACATAGGAAATAAAGGGCATTTGTTCAATTATTTTCCGCCCTATTTTATCTTTATCCCCTTTAACAAGATCCCATTTGTTTAAGGCCAGGACAATGGCCTTACCTTGCTCCAAGGCAACGCTCACAACTTTTTTGTCCTGTTCGGTTAAACCTGTTTCTCCGTCTAAAACAACAACAGTGACATGCGCCCGACCTACCGCTTGATAGGAGCGAATTACACTATATTTTTCCACTCCTCTTTCAACTTTGCCCTTTCTCCTTAACCCGGCGGTATCAATAATTGTAAATCTGTTTTCATTCCAGGTAAAAATACTATCCACCGCATCCCGGGTTGTTCCGGGTGTTGAATTTACTAAAACTCTTTTTTCGCCAAGGATAGCATTTACCAGAGATGATTTTCCTACGTTTGGCCGTCCAATTAAAGCAATTTTTAAAGTATCATCATCTATTTCTTCTTTTTCCATTTCTGGAAGCCCTTCAACAACCAGATCAAGAATATCCCCGGTTCCCTGACCATGCTCGGCAGAAATTGGTTGAGGGTCACCCAGACCCAGGTTGTAAAATTCCCAAAGATCTTTTTTCTGCTTTACATAATCATCAATTTTATTTACTACAAGAAGAGTTTTTTTCTGTTTTTTTCGCAATAAAGAAGCAACTTCATAATCCTCTGGTAAAATACCCGCCCTGCCATCAACAAGGAAAATTATAAAATCAGCCTCTTCAATTGCAAGCAACACCTGCTCAAATATACCATGTTCAATTTCCGTTAGAGGACTATAGCTAATTCCCCCTGTATCAATAACAGAAAATTCCTTGCCATTCCAAAAAACTTCCCCGTAAATCCGGTCCCGGGTTAATCCCGGTTCGTTATCTACAATGGCTGTTCTTTCACCAATCAGGCGATTGAAAAGTGTAGATTTTCCAACATTTGGTCTTCCAACAATAGCAACTACAGGTTTCATTGTGATTCCCCTCTATGTTTTTTAATTTTATTTAAAAGATCTTCCAGGTTAAAAGCAACTTCAATTTTAGCCGAAGAAAAATGCTCTCTTATATCAGCAAGAGTGTATCCATCAAGAGTCTTTCCCTGCTCATTAAACATTACCCCGGGTAAAAAAATTAAAGAGGGCAGGCTTTTTTTATCCTTACTTATATCCAGGAGGTCGCTCCCTGCAAGAAGTCCGCTAACACTAATTCTTGGGCCAAAAAAACTGTTTGGGGAGATTAAAGGTTCAATAATGACCCCTTTATTTTTTAGTTTGTTAATCACCGGTTCCCAGGCCCAGGCCCCCAGTTTACTGGTAATAATTCCAACATTTTCTGTAATTGTTGCATCCATTTCTTTTATTGAAGCAAAACTTTCTTCTCTAAACAAACGGGTCAACCCAATTCCGTTTTCTAACTGGGGGTAATCCTCATATTCTTCACCAGAAGGAAGGGGTGTTTTGCTCAGGGCATAAAATTCATCTGCTGCAAAAAGAACCCTGCTTCCCCTTTCTTTGTAAAATTTTTCTTGCCAGCTTTTTATCAGGGTTAAAATTTCCCCTGCTTTTTCCTCCGTAACGGGTTTTAAAGGAGTTAAACCATTTCGATAGCGGGTCAAACCAACCGGAACCACTCCTATTGAAAGAATCCCTTCTCCAAGTTTGTAAAGGTCATTAATTGAATTTTCCAGTTCCTTCCCATCATTATAACCGGGGCAGACAACAATTTGAGTATGAAAACTAATTCCTGCTTGAATTAATTCCTTCAGGATAGATAATATCCTTCCTGCACCCGGGTTACCCATCATAAGAGTCCGAACTTTGGGGTCCGTGGCATGAACGGAAACATAAAGGGGGCTGATTTTCAATCTCTTTATCCTGTCTAAATCTCCTCTAGTTAAATTTGTAAGGGTAATAAAACTCCCCTGTAAAAACGAAAACCGGTAATCATCGTCTTTTATTTTTAACGAACTCCTTTTTACCGGTCCTCCCTGGTCAACAAAACAAAAAATACACCTATTACCACAGGTTCGAAATCTATCAAAAATTATCCCATCCAAGGTAATTCCAATATTTCCAGATTTATTTACAAGTTCAAAGGTCTGTACCTCAGAATTGTTTTGTTTTTTAATTTTTAAAGAAAATTTTTCTTCTGAGGTATAATAAAGAAAATCAATGTAATCCTTAATGGGCTTATTGTCAACGGAAATTATTTCATCCCCTGGCTGTATTCCATATTTTTTAGCAACATATTCATTAACTTCCTTTATCCGGGCCACAAGTCTACCTCCCTAATTCTCCCTTAGGGTAAATTATGTAATAAAAAAGGTTTCCCGTCAAGGAAGGCTTTCCCCTCCAGACTTTTTTTAGAAAAAGGAAAACCTGAGAAAAAAGCACCCCGTTAAGGGTGCTTTTTTATTGATTACGGTTAGAGGAATTTTATTCATCCTTGGGTTCATCTTCTTTTTGGAAGATATCACCCACCATATCTCCAATTGTAATATTCCCTTCTTCCTTGGCCTGATCGGTAAACTCTTTAACCTCTTTCTTCTGTTTATCTTCTTCCATTTCTTTTAAACTCAGGCCAACTTTTCTTTCTCCCTCGTTAATATTAATAATTTTTGCTGATACTTTATCGCCTTTTTTTACCACTTCGTCGGGATTTTCCACATGTCTCCTAGCCAGCTGAGAAATGTGGATCAATCCTTCAATCCCATTTTCTATTTCCATAAAGGCACCAAAACTAACAGTCTTGGTAATTGTTCCTTCAATTTTGTCTCCTACTTTATGGTTTTTAACAAACTCATCCCAGGGGTCGGGAAGAATTTGTTTTAAGCCGAGAGAAATTCTTTCGTTTTCCTTGTCAACACTTAGCACTTTAACCTCAATCTCCTGTCCCTCTTCAAGAACTTTTGAGGGATGTTCAATCCGTCCCCAGGACATTTCAGATATATGAAGCAGACCTTCAATACCACCTATGTCAATAAAGGCTCCAAAGTCAACAATCTTGGTAACTCGTCCTTTAACAACATCACCCTGGGTTAGGTTTTCCATGGTTTCTACTTTTTTCTGTTCCTGTTCCTGTTCCAGGACTTTCCTGCGGGACAGAACAACATTATTGTTTTTCTTTTCAACTTCCAGAACTGTCATTTCAAGTTCCTGCCCAACAAATTGTTCCAGGTCCTCCACATATTCAATTGCTATGTGGGAAGCAGGAATAAACCCACGCAGACCCACATCAACAACAAGACCACCTTTTACAACCTTGGTAGCTGTCCCTTTTATTACCGACTTGTCCTTTTGTGCCTGGGTTACCAACTGCCATGCTTCCTCAATGTCAGCTCTTTTTTTGGACAATTTTGCAGCTCCATCTTCATCAGTTCCCAGGAAATAAACCTTAATTTCCTCTCCGGGTTGAACTACATCAGATATATTCTCTACACCTTCCTGGGCAATTTCTCTTTTCGGGACAAAGCCCTCGGTTTTTGAGCCTATATCAACAAAAATTCCATCCTCAGTTATTTCAATTACTTTTCCTTCAATAATCTGCCCTTTAGAAAAGGCCTGGACATCCTGCCCATATTGCATGGCTTCTTCTTCATCCATAGGATGAGCCTGCTCCTTTTCAACCTCTTCCTCGGCAGCTATATCTTCAGAAGGCGTGGGTTCTCCTTCTTGTTTTTTATCAGTTTTTTCTTCCGCTTCTTCTTGTTCCTCTTGCTCTTCTTCTTGTTCTTCTTGCTCTTCTTCTTGTTCCTCTTCTTTTTTCTCTTCCGGCTCTTCTTTCTTTTCCTGAGCAACTTCTTCTTCAGGTTCTTTTTCAGTATCAACTTCTTCTTCAGGTTGTTTCTTTTCTTCTACTTGCTCAGGAACCTCTTCCTCTACTTTTTCGGGCGCTTTTTGTTCCTCATGGTCAACCTCATTTTGTTCTTGTTCTCTTTTTTCTTCTTTTCTTTCCTCTGACATCTCAAACATCACCTCTTCGACCTCCTTAATTGTCCAGTTGGGGGTTGATGCCCCCGCAACAATACCTACTTTTTCTATTCCATCAAACCATTTAGGGTTAATTTCCTCTGGTTTTTCGATATGATAAGTGGGGGTTCCTGTTTCATCACATAAATTATAAAGGCTTTTTGTATTTGAACTATTATGGCCTCCAACTACAAGAATTGCGTCAACCTCGGAAGCCAAAGAGAAAGCAACTTCCTGCCTTTTTTGGGTAACTGTGCATATTGTGTTAAAAACCCGTAATTCATTGGTTTTTTCTAACAGGTTCTGAACCAATTCCCCGAATTTTTTTGGGTTTTTTGTCGTTTGAGGAACAAGCCCAATTTTTGCAGTCTTTTCTATTTTCTTGGCCTGCTCTGGTTCTGCAATTACCTCGGCTTTATCAAAAACATGACCCAAAATTCCCTGAACTTCAGGATGATTCTTATCTCCGAAAATAATCAGTTGATAACCTTCTCGCACCAGAATTCGGCTGAAATCCTGGGCCTTTTTTACAAAAGGACAGGTGGCATCAATAATATGCCAGCCTTTTTCCTTGAGCTGGTTTACAATTTCAGGGCGAACTCCGTGGGACCGAATTATCATCGTTCCCGGTTCGCCGGGAGGTAATTTTTCAAATTCTTCAAAAGCTATTATCCCATTTTCTTCTAGTTTTAAAACAACCTCCTGATTGTGAATAAGTGGACCAAGGGTAAAAATTGGAGTGGGAAGTTTTTGATTTTCAGCTGCCGCAAGGGTAATATCAACTGCCCTTTTCACTCCAAAACAAAAACCGGCATTTTGGGCAACAATTATTTCCAAGTCGTTCCCTCCGTTGTGCTTCAAATAACAATTTTCTATATTCAGGTAGAGAAGTCCTCTTTTTCCGCCCAAATTTCGGACATTTTATTATTTATTTAAGCCCTCTTACCTGCTCCATTAAAAATTCAGCAAGATCTCCAAGTTGGTCCTTGGATTCCTTTTTTGGAAAATCTTCACTTCCTATTGGTTTTCCAATAAAAACTTTTATGGGCCGGCGCCAATTGTTCCAATCAACTCGAACCGGTACAACTTTTACTCCAGTTCTTTTTACAATCTGGGCGGCTCCTTTTTTTGCTTTTCCCTGCTCTCCTGGTTTCTGGCGGGTTCCCTCTGGGAACATACCCAATACTTTCCCTTCCTTTATTTTTTGATAGGAGGTTCTGAAAGCCTGGAGATCAGCACGGCCTCTTTTTACAGGAAATGTACCTATGGCCGTAAAAACCCATCTAAAAAGGAAGTTTTTGAATAATTCTTCTTTGGCCATAAAATGGACCTGTTTTGGGTAAACGGCCGCCCCCACCACTGTAGGATCGAGCAGGTGTTGGTGGTTAGCAATAATAATAAATGGTTCTTTAAGGGGCAAATTATCTTTTCCTTTAATCTGCAAGCCATAAAAAAGTCTATAAAAAGCAAAAAATAACCAGGCCACAATTTTATAAATTATGATACCCAAAAAATCTTTAAGCTTAGTAATCACCAATCACCTCCCGGGCTTTCCGAACAATTTTTTCCACAACCTCTTTTTGAGTTAGGTGAGAACTATCAAGGAAAATTGCATCATCTGCTGGTTTTAGAGGCCCGGCTTTTCTGTTTTTATCATATTCATCTCGTCTTTTAAGGTCTTTTCTTATAAAATCAAGGTCAACTTCTTCCTTTAGCTGAAAGAAGCGTCTCTTAACCCTGATCTCAGGGGAGGCAGAAAGGAAAATTTTCAATTCGGCATTGGGACAAACCTGAGTCCCAATATCTCTTCCATCAAGAACAAAGCCACCCTCCCTGGCAATGTCTTTTTGTTTTTGAACCAAAATTTTCCGAACCCCAAAAAGACTGGAAACCCAGGAAACATGCTTTTCAACTTCTTCAGTCCGTAAAAAAGGAGTGAAATTTTCTCCGTTAATAAAAATCTTATTTTCTCGCATTTCCATTTTCATTTTCCTGAGTTCAGTCAGGACATCTTCCTCTTTCTCCATTGGAACTTTATTTTTAATTAGGAAAAAGGTTGCTCCCCTATACATGGACCCTGTATCTAGATGGGAATAACCAAGTTTTTTGGCAACTTTATCAGCAACTGTGCTTTTCCCAGCTCCAGCTGGTCCATCAATAGCAATAATAATTTTCTTTTCTTTCCCCATTCATTACCCTCCGGTTCCTTTTCATTAAATCAGGGGTTTTAATAAAAAACATACCAAAAAAACTGCCCAGTTTAAAGTCACTCATTTTTTTCTTTTAATTTTTCTATGGCTTCAGCAGCAGCCTGTTGCTGAGCAATTTTTTTTGTAGGTCCTTCCCCTGAACCCTTTACCTCTCCAGCAAAAAAAACATTAATAACAAACCACTTTTCATGATCAGGACCTTCCTCTCGGACTATATTGTACTGGGGTAATTCTTTAAATTTTTGTTGGACAATTTCCTGAAGACTTGTTTTGGCATCCCGGAAATCGCACTGCTGAAAAACCTCCTCTATTATAAAGGACAGGTTTTCCATAACAAATTTTCGTGATTTTTCCAAACCCCTCTCAATATAAACTGCCCCGATAACTGCTTCAAAAGAATCCGCCAGAATGGAATCCTTATTTTTCCCTCCGGAATTACTTTCACCTTTACCCAGAAGCAACTTTTCTCCCAACGAAAGTCTTCTTGCCGCTCGCGCTAAAGAATTCATGCTTACTATTTGGCCCCTAATCCGGGCCAGTTCCCCCTCAGGGTAATCCGGGAAATTTTTGTAGAGGTATTCACTTATTATAAGGCTTAAAACGGAATCCCCAAGAAATTCTAATCGCTCATTGTTTTCTGTTAAACCTTTTTCATTTGCCCATGAACGGTGGGTTAAAGCAAGTTGTTTTAGCCTTGAAGATTTAATTACTTCTTTCAACTCTTCCACTTGTGTTCAGCTCCAGCCTGCTCTTTTGTTAAAGGGAAGCCCCATCTCGGGGCTTCCCGCTTTTTTATTTAATATTTTTTTCAATATAATCAACAGCCTGTTTGACCGTTGTAATATTTTCTGCCTCTTCATCAGGGATTTCCAGATCAAATTCATCCTCAATATCCATAATAAGCTCAACGATATCGAGAGAATCTGCTCCCAGGTCATCAATAAAAGACGCCTCAGGAGTAACTTCCCCGGGTTCAACACCAAGCTTTTCCACGATTAACTCAACCATTTTTTCAAACACGCTCACAAATCTCACCTCCTCTTATTTTATAAAGCAAGTCCCCCGTCAACAACCAGAACCTGTCCGGTAATATAACCCGCTTCTTCAGAAGCGAGAAACCTGACCATGGCCGCAACATCATCACAGGTTCCAAATTTTCCAAGGGGAATTCTACCTAGCATTTGTTCCTTAATTTTTTCCGGAAGTTTATCGGTCATTTCGGTTTCAATAAAACCAGGAGCAATCACATTTGCAGTAATATTGCGCCCTCCAAATTCCTGGGCAAGAGTTTTTGTAAACCCAATGATCCCGGCTTTTGCAGCTGAATAATTTGCCTGGCCGGGGTTTCCGGTAATTCCCACAATTGAAGAAATATTTATTATCCGGCCCCATCTTTTTTTGGTCATCCCCCGGATTGAGGCTTTTGTGCAATGGAACATCCCGTTTAAATTTGTTTTTATTACCTCTTCCCATTCATCTTCTTTCATCCTGAGGAAAAGGTTATCCCGGTTTATCCCGGCATTATTTACCAGGATATCAACTCCACCCCATTTTTCCGTAGCCTTTTCAATGAGCTTTTCGGCGCCTTCCTTGGTTTGAATATCCGCCCCAACTCCAATAACATTGAGGCCCTCTCTTTGTAATTCGCTTGAGATTTCATTTATCCTTTCCTGCGACCGAGAATTTATTACAACCCTGGCCCCTTCCTTTGCCAGTCTTTTAGCAATGGCCAGTCCAATTCCCCGGGAACTTCCTGTAACAATAACTACCTTTTCTTTCATAAAATTCCCTCCATTTCCCCATTTTCCCTTTTTGCTATTAATTCTTCTATGTCCTGGCTCCCCGAAATTTCCTTAACTTTTACCTCCGAATTGATGGAACGCATTAAAATCCGCAGGGTTTTCCCCGGTCCAAAAACGAAAAATTTTTCAAATCCCGTTCCAACCATTTCCCTGATACACCCTTCCCACAAAACGGGCATGGTTACCTGCTGGATTAAAAGGGCTTTTATTTCCTCTGGATTGTTTACCTCTGCTCCAGTCACATTGGCCCAGAAAGATCCTTGAGGCTTATTAATTTTAATTCTTTCAATTTCTCTGGTAAGTTCTCGAGCTGCGGGTTCCATTAAACGACTGTGGAAAGGGGCGCTAACATTCAAGAAAACAACCCTTTTTGCTCCTTCTTTTAAGAAGGCTTCTTCCAAACTTTCAAGGGTTTTTTTGTAACCCGAAATAACAACCTGTTCCGGAGAATTTAAATTTGCGATTTCCACACCAGTCCCTGCTATAATTGCTTTTATTTTTTCCAGATCTAAATTTATTATTGCCGCCATTCCCCCCTGCTCACCGGGAACGGCTTCAGCCATTAGTTCACCTCTGCGCCTAACAAGTTTTACAGCCTCAGGAAAAGAAATTGCTTCGGAAGCAACAAGGGATGAAAATTCACCAAGACTGTGTCCTGCATAACCTTTTGTTCCGGGAATAAAGTTTTGGGCGGCCTTAAAAGCAGCAATACTCACCGTTAAAATTGCGGGCTGGGCATTTTCCGTCGCCCGAAGTTTTTCTTCTGGACCTTCAAAACACAATTCCGATAGGGGAAAACCTAAGATTTCGTCTGCACAAAGAAAAACATCTTTGGCTGCAGAAAATTTCTCGTAAAGATCTTTCCCCATTCCGGATTTTTGCGATCCCTGGCCGGGAAAAAGGAACCCAAACCGGTTCATCTCCTTAAACCCCCTATTGCAAAAATTACCCGGTCCACTCAAGAATTACCGAGGCCCAGGTTAAACCCGCGCCAAAACCAACAAGCAATACTCTGTCTCCCTTTTTTATCTGCTTTTGTTTCAAAGCTTCATACAGGGCAATGGGTATTGAGGCGGCGGAGGTGTTTCCGTATTTTTCAAGGTTCATAAAAACCTTTTTTTCGGGAATTTTTAGCCTTTTTGCCGAGGTTTCAATTATTCGAATATTGGCCTGATGAGGAATAAAAAGATCAATATCCTCAATTGGAATATTTGCTTTTTCTGCAACAAGCCTGGCTGACCTTGCCATTGCTTTTACAGCAAATTTAAAAACCTGATTCCCATCCATTTTTATGTAATGGAGCTTTTGGGCTAAGGATTCTTCTGTTGCAGGAATTGCCCCACCCCCTGCGGGCATTTTAAGAAAATCTCCTCCCCCTCCATCAGAACCCATTTCAAAAGCCAGAATTCCCCCCTGTTCAACTTGCCCAATTACTGCGGCACCCGCACCATCACCAAAAAGAACGCAGGTATTGCGATCCTCCCAATCGGTAATACGCGATAATACCTCGGCTCCAACCACCAATATTTTCTTATAACTCCCCGTATTAATAAATTGAGAGGCAAGGGCCATCCCATAAACAAAACCCGAGCATCCCGCTTCTAAATCAAAAGCTGCTGCAGAACCTGCGTTAAGGGCATCCTGCAAAAGGCATGCAGTAGCGGGAAATATCATATCGGGGGTAACTGTCGCCACAATAATAAGGTCCAAATCCTCGGGGGAAATCCCCGCATTTTCCAGGGCTTCCCTGCCCGCTTTTATCGAAAAAGAAAGGGCGGTTTCCCCGGGAGAAGCAATTCTTCTTTCTTTAATTCCAGTCCTGGTAGTGATCCATTCATCAGTTGTATCAACAATTTTTTCCAAATCTTTATTGGAAACAATTTTTTCTGGGAGACCAATCCCCAAACCCAGGATACCCGCTTTAAATTTTTCCATCCTTTATTTTCAACTCCCTTAGACTAGAATAGCTCTTCCAGGGTTTCAACCACATTTTTTTCGACCATTTCCTGGCCAACAAAAATAGCATTTTTTATTGCCTTTGCCGAGGAACTTCCGTGACAGATGATAACCGGAGCTTTTAGTCCCAAAAGGGGTGCTCCCCCATACTCCTCATAATCCATCCGGCTTTTTAATGTAACCAGGGCTTTTTTCATCAGAAGGGCTCCAATTTTGCTTGTTATGCTTTTTTTTATTTCTG
>PUKG01000183.1 GCA_003550445.1 Halobacteroidaceae bacterium | reverse complement strand
GATGGGGGCAGAAGAAACAAGCAAGAAAGCAGAAAATTTATTTTCCAGGTTAAGGGAAGAAATATTAAGGGATATGACCGGAGAGGGATTTTCCCCGGGAGAGATTACCCTTGAACATTACCTGGATATGCGTTACCTGGGGCAATCCTATGAGCTTACCATTCCTTACTCCCATGAGTTTGTAAAAGCTTTCCACGAAAAACATAAAGAACGCTATGGTTACCAGAGGGAAAACAGGCCCGTTGAGGTTGTTAATTTAAGGGTTCGAGGATGGGCCGTTCCAGAAAAACCTTCCTGGCCCAGGGAGAAAACTGCAAGAAAGAAAATTAACCCCAGGGCTTTGTGGGGGAGTCGAAAGGTTGTTTTTTCCGGGAAGAAAATCGAAACCCCACTATACCGGCGGGAACATCTAGCCTATGGGAACAAAATAAAAGGGCCGGCACTGATCCTTGAATATTCTTCAACAACTGTCCTTCCCCCGGGAGCTATTCTCCAAGTTGATCCCTGGAAAAACCTTATTATTGAGGTGAACCCATGAAAAAAGAAATAAATCCAATCAAACTGGAAATTTTCCATAACAGGTTCCGTTCAATTGCTGAGGAAATGGGAGTTACCCTGAATCGAACAGCTTTTTCTCCTAATATCAAGGAAAGAAGAGATTTTTCCTGCGGAATTTTTTCCGGGCAGGGAGGCCTTGTTGCCCAGGCTGCCCATATTCCTGTCCACCTGGGTTCCATGCCCCTTTCAGTATTATCAGCAATTGAATCGACTTCCTTTTCACCGGGGGATATGGTGTTATTAAATGATCCCTTTGCTGGGGGGACCCACCTGCCGGATATGACGGTGGTTGCTCCGGTTTTTTCCACTAGTCAAAAAAAGCCATGTTTTTTTGTTGCCAACAGGGCTCATCATGCTGATGTTGGTGGAAGTGCTCCGGGATCAATGGCTCTTTCCGGTACCATTTTTCAGGAAGGATTGATTCTCCCCCCGGTTAAAATCTGGAAAAAAGGGCAAATTGATAGTGAAATGATGTCTGTAATACTAAAGAATGTTAGGACTCCCTCGGAAAGAGAAGGGGATTTCGAAGCCCAATTTATGGCCAATCTAACGGGCATCAGGCGCTTAAAGGAACTAATTTCAGAGCAGACTTTGGATGAAGTTACCTTTTATAGTCATGCACTGCGAGATTATTCAGAAAAACTATTACGCAGGGAAATTTCCCGCATTCCTTCGGGGACCTATTTTTTTCAAGATTTCCTGGATGATGATGGTCTTGGAGTAGAGGACATTCTTATAGATCTAAAGTTAACCGTAAATGGAGAGGAGGTCTGCCTTGATTTTACGGGTTCTGCAGATCAGGTCCAGGGGAGTATAAACGCTGTCCGGGCCATAACCCTTTCGGCAGTTTTATACTGTTTCCGCTGCCTTTTACCCCCAAATACTCCTACAAATGACGGCCTTTTAAGGCCTCTCCAGGTGAAAACCCGCCCCGGCAGTATCCTTGATGCAGAACACCCTTCCGCCGTTGCCGGTGGCAATGTTGAAACTTCCCAGCGAATCGTTGATGTTGTTCTGGGGGCCCTGGCCCAGGCAATCCCCGAAAAAATACCTGCGGCTTCCCAGGGAACAATGAACAACCTTTCAATTGGTGGGACTGAACCCCGGAATAACCAACCCTTCACCTATTACGAAACTTTGGGGGGAGGAATGGGAGCATCCCAAGAAAAAGAAGGGGAGGGAGCAATCCATTCCCACATGACCAATACGTTGAATACTCCAATTGAAGCTTTGGAATCAAGTTATCCACTCCTTGTTAGGGAATATGCTTTCCGCAGGGGCAGCGGAGGAGATGGGAAAAATAAAGGAGGGGAAGGTTTGGTCCGGGAAATCGAACTCCTTTCTGATGCACAGGTTTCAGTTTTATCTGAACGGCGCAGGAGAGGGCCTTACGGGTTGGATGGGGGAAAGCCCGGAAAAACCGGAGAAAACCTGCTTATAAAGAAAAACACCCGGGAAAAACTCCCGGGGAAATTTTCCAGGGAAATGAAAAAGGGTGATATCCTCAGGGTTGAAACCCCTGGAGGCGGGGGCCATGGAAAGGGAGAAAGCTAGTTTATTGGTGGATATTTTTGCTTAAGAAAAGAATAAGGCCAGAAAGAGAAAATCTTTCTGGCCTTCTATATTAAAGAACCGGATAATTTTCCGGTTCTTTTTAGCTTTATGTTAATTCCTGTGCAGTTTTTGCGGGGGCAACCTGCTGCCGGGTAAAAGCAAGATGTTCCCGGGATTCCCGGGCAAGTTTTTTGTTGATCATAAAAGCAAGAATACTCGTCATTATTATTGTCAGCCCGTCTGCCGTTGGCTGGGCAAAAATAACTCCGTCCAAACCAAGAAAGCGGGGAAGGATTACAATCGCCGGAATTAAAAGGAGCCCCTGGCGGGATACCGACAAAAGCCCCGCGGGAATTGCTTTACCCAGGGCCTGGAAAAGAGAGAAATATATGATCTGAAATCCAAATAAGGGGAAGGGTATACTTAAAGCCCTTAAGGCCCGAGCCCCGGTCTGTAAAACAAGGGGGTCATTACTGAACCAGGAGATTACCATTTCTGAGAAAACAATAAAAACGGTAGCAGCACAGAAGGTAAAAACAGTGGTTACCCGAACGGAAAACCGAATTGCCTGGTTCAGACGGTCGAAATTTTTCGCCCCGTAATTAAAACCGGCCATCGGTTGAAATCCCTGTCCATAGCCAAAAATTGCGAACATACCTAAAGACATTACCCTCTTAACAATTCCCATTGCTGCAACAGCATAATCGCCGTAGGGTGCCGCAGCATTGTTTATCAGTGCCATTGCCATACTGTTTAGACCCAGGGTTAAAATCGAGGGAATCCCAATTTTTACAATCTGAGTAATAATTTTTTTCGAAGGTTGAAAGTTAGAGATGGAAAGCTTCAGGAAGCTACGGTCGGAAATGTAATACCAGAGCTGGAAACAAACGGCGATTGACTGGGCTAAAACCGTTGCAACTGCCGCTCCCTGGATTCCCATGTTCAGGGTGAAGATAAAAATGGGATCAAGAATCATATTTAATACTGCCCCTGATATTAGAGCGATCATGCTGGCGTGGGCACTGCCTTCCGCCCGGAGCATATTATTCAGAGTCATTTTTAACATGATTATTGGGGCGCCGAAAAGGAGAGTGCGGGCATAAATCATGGCCTGGGGAAGGATGGTTTCGGTGGCGCCGAAAAGCCTCATGATGGGCTCAAGCCAGATTTGTCCAAGGGTAATTAAAATTATCCCCAGGCCAAGGATCATTCCAACACCCGTTGCTGCAGTCCTTTCAGCTTCTTCCTTTTGGCCCGCCCCGAGGGAGCGGGAGATATAGGATGCTGCTCCAACGCCAACCGCAATCCCAAAAGCCGATATCAGCATTAAGAAGGGAAAAGCAACTGATAAAGCTCCAATGGCGCTTGTCCCTAACCGTCCCACGAAAATGGTATCTACAATATTGTAAACCCCATTAACTACCATCCCTACAATTGAGGGAATTGCGAGGTAAAGCAGCCCTTTTCTGACATCTTCTTTTCCCAGTATTATAGCCCTTCTATCCTGTTTATTCACGGGCTTTTGCTCCTTTTTTGTCCATAAGGTTATCCAGCAACCAGTCAATAAATTCGAAGTGAAGGTCAGCCTGTTCCTGGTTTTCCTTGGAAACGCTCCACGTTGAAGAAATAAGGCAACGGGCAAGGGGATAGCAGAATTTTTCTTCAATTGGAGTTTTTTCAAGGATTTCTTTTAAAAGTTCTTTTAGTCGGAGCTCTACCTGCCTGATCCGGCTTTTTTCCTGGGGGGCTTCCAGGCTTAATTTGAGTAATTCCAGCCCTAATCCCCGCCGCTCAATAACAGCTCGGTGGAACTCCTCCAGAAATAGTTTGATTTTTCCCCTGCTTGTTTCGCATTTTGAACAAAGGCTGTTGATTTTCTTAAAAACATTTTCCCAACCCGATTCAAAAACCTCAAAAAAAAGAACCCGTTTGTTGGGGAAATAGTTGTATAGGGTTCCAACTGCGATATCCGCCTTTCTGGCGATGGTTCTCATGTCAACGTTATCAAACCCCTCCTGTAAAAACAGGGGGGCTGCGGTTTCAAGAATTTTATCTTTTAATTGGGGTTGTCTTTTTCTCATCAAACCACACTCCAGAACTATATCTTCTATTTTAATGAACGGTGTTCATTTTGTCAATATAAAAAAGGACTTCTTTTTTAGATGTTTTTAATCCGGCCTTTTGGGAGAAAGGAGGAGAAAAAATAACCAAAGCAGTAGTATTTTTTTGTTTTTTGGAGTAAACTTGAATCAAAAGGATAAATATACAAAAAAGAGGAAAATGTTTAAGAGGAAACAGGGATGAAAGAATGACCAATTCTTTCAAAACAATGTATGTGATGGGTAGTGATATGTATAAAAACAAAAAAGGAAGGGGTGAAATGAATGCTCCAGGAATTCAAAAAATTTATTATGAGGGGTAATGTTGTTGACCTGGCCGTTGCAGTAATAATCGGAGCAGCTTTTGGGCGGATTGTGGCCTCTTTTGTTAATGATATGTTGATGCCGGTGCTTGGAATGTTTGTCGGTTTTAATTTTACTGATCTTAAAATTGTAATTTCTGAAGCCCAGGGGGATCTTGCTGAGATTGCGGTTTTTTATGGTAGCTTTATTCAGGCGGTGTTGGATTTTCTAATAATTGGGCTGGCAATTTTCTTGATGATAAAGGCAATGAACAGGTTCCAAAAGAAAAAGGAAGACGCGCCTCCTCCCCCGCCTCTGCCGACAAAAGAAGAAACGCTTCTAACGGAAATTCGCGATCTAATTGCTGGGGGACAGAAGATTGCCTGATTAATACATCCAAAGCCAGCAAACAAAAGGATTCAAAAAAGGGTTCCGGAATTCCCGGAACCCTCTTAATTTCATGGCGGAGGGACGGGGACTCGAACCCCGACACCTTTCGGCTTCACCGGATTTCAAGTCCGGCTCCTTAGCCAATTCGGACATCCCTCCAAATTTTCTTG
>PUKG01000013.1 GCA_003550445.1 Halobacteroidaceae bacterium | reverse complement strand
TTTAAATTTAAACCTGAATAAAAAAGAAAATTTTAAGATTTGGGATTTTTGGACTTGAGAAAAAAATTCCCTGGGAAAAAACTACTATCTACATTTCCAGGGGATCCTTTACATCTCTTAATCCAAAGTGGCTCTGAACCTTCTCGAGAGTATCAATAATAGAGCTATCCTTATCCCTGATAATCACCTTCAGCCCAATTTCTTTAGCCTTTTTTATATCTCTTTCACTATCACTAACAACCAAATCTAAAACTTTTTTGTATTTTCCTTTTGGATCACTTAGAGAACCTATCAAGCGATGCATGTCCTTTTTATCCTCGCGATCAAAGTAGGAATCTCTGATTACATCTTCTGTGGCCCCCAGAAAAACAATCTTTTGATAACCAGCTATTCTTTCTATTGTTTCAATATCAAAAAATCCTTCAAAGATTACCCTTCTCTTTTCCGATAACTTTAAAAGGTCCACAATTATCATGCTAATCAGGTCATCCTGTACTGCTTTTAGCCAGAGAGAATATTCATTAATAGGTTGTTCAAAATAGGAATCCCAGTCCTTGAATTTACGACATAAAGCAGGTTGTTCAACAGGATTGGCAATTTTCTTGTGCTGGGCAAATTTTTCATCGGCGCTATAGACTATTGCACCACACTTTTCAGCAAGCAACCTGGCTATTGTACTTTTTCCTCCACAAGGGGTTCCAAGTATCCAGAAAACATTCTGTAGATGATGGGAAATCACATTATCTGCCAAAAACATCCCCGCTCCCCCTTCCTGAAACAAATCCAATCCAGGCTCATGATAATTTCTGCTAATTATTAAATTTTTAGAATTGTTTCAAATCACCTTGTTTTTTATCATCCAAACAATCCTTCTTAAGTTCTTATTCCCCGCCTTCAATGAATCCTCTGTTTAATATATAATTCTTTAGCCTCTAGTTCCGGTTTCTATGCAAAAAGGTATTTAAAACAGAAATTTCTATGTTGATCCGGATTTTTTAAAAGTCTCCCTCCTTTAACCCTCTTTTACCCATAACTTGAGAGGATATTTTAATCAACTGAAGAATACACATATAGAGTATGGGGGTGGAAAAATGGGCTTTATGTTTTTAAAAACAAAGCTTTATGTCCCTCAATTAAAAAGTGGACTTGTAACAAGAGATAAATTAATAGATCAATTAAATTTTCAGTTTATAAATGAAACCGGTTTTTCCCGGAAAGTCACTCTTGTCTCAGCACCTGCAGGATATGGAAAAACCACCCTTGTTCGTCAGTGGGTAGATGATTTTTTACCAGGAGTGGCCTGGCTTACCCTGGATGAAAATGATAACCAGCCTTTATTTTTTTTGAATTACCTGATTGCTGCTATCAAGACTGTTGAAAAAAATGCCTGCAGCGAAACCCTTGAATTCATTAGAAGTAATTCTGTTATACCTGGAGAGACAAATGATTTGGGCAAGGAATCAATTATTCATTTTTCCAACGATCTTCTGAGTATAAAAAGTCCTCTGGTAATTGTTTTAGAGGACTACCATAATTTAAACAACAAAGACATCCAGACTTTACTTACCAACGTCATAGAAAACCTTCCTCCGAATATCCATTTTGTGATAACTACAAGAACCGACCCTCCCTGGCCTCTGCACAGATGGAGGGTAAAAAGAGAACTTATGGAGTTAAGGCAAAAGGATTTATCTATGGGTAGTGAGGAAACTCAGTTTTTTTTGAATGATTTGATGGGCTGTAATTTAAAAATCAAGGATATTGAATTACTCATGGAAAAAACTGAAGGTTGGCCTGCAAGCTTGCAAATGGCAGCTCTATCCATCAAAGGCTCGAAAAATATCCCCCAATTTATCCGAGATTTTACCGGTAACAGTCGGTATATACTTGATTATTTTACTGATGAAGTCCTGAAAGGTCAAAGAGAAGAACTAAAAGATTTTCTTTTGAAAACTTCTATTCTAGACAATTTAAGTGCAGATTTGTGCAACCACCTTTTGGAAAAAAGAAATAGCCAGGAATTGCTGGAAGAACTTGAAAATGCAAATTTATTTATTATTCCAGAGGATGATTCCCGGGATTGGTACCGTTATCACCCCCTTTTTTCTCAGTTGCTCAGGTTTAATCTAAAAAAAGCGTTTCCCGAAAGTGTTGAGCCACTCCATTTGAAAGCATCTAGCTGGTTTGCCAATAATAACCTTCCTTTAGCAGCTATAGAGCATGCTTTTGCAGTTTCTGATAAAAAAATAGCAATAAAACTCCTGGAAGACAATATTGAAAATTTGTGGTTTGGTTCCGGTTATCTTCAGGTAAGTAACTGGTTGGAAAAAATAGATGAATCTGAAGTTAACAAAAGCCTGAAACTTAAACTCTATAAATCTATTTTAAAGCTCCTTGAAGGGAATTTATCTGAGGCTAAACACGACCTGAACCAGGTTGAAAAAGAGCTTGAAAATGAACCCCTTGATCTCAAAGGTTTAAATGGTACGGGTTCTTTATCCCCAGAAAATAAATCGGAAATTATTGGCCTGAAAGGAATGATTCAGGCCTACCTTGCAAAATTTCTTGGCGATGTAAACGGTATTTTGGAATACTCCAAAATAGCAATGAAAAACCTGGAAAAAGGCAAATCCTTATTCAGCCCGGGAATTGCCATTGTTTCAGGAGATGCCCACTCCATTATCGGGGATTATCAAAAGGCCGCAGATTATTATAGAGAGGCTTTAGTTGAGGGGAAAACCGCTGAAAACCTCTTTTTTGTCCAGGTAGCTTATTTAAAACTTGCAGTAATTAACTGGTTTGTGGGAAATTTGAAAAACACAGAAACTATTTGTAAAGAACATCTTGAGTTTGCAAAAACTACCGGCCTGGAAAACACACCAAGAGCAGGAGTTATGTGGGCCCTATGGGGAGAGGTCTTTAGAGAAAAAAATGAATTAGAACTTGCCCTTGCCTATACCCAAAAGGGGTGTGATTTAAGCCAACGGGAAAGCCTGGTCCTTTTATTATCAAAACTTTACTTTGCCCAGGTCTGCCTATCAATGGAAAAAAATGAGGAGGCACGCAAGGCTTTATTGGAAATAGAAAACCTCCTGAAAAAAACAGCAAATTTATTTGGCTATGAGCAAATAGTAAAAAGTTTAATGGCAAGGGTTATTTTGAAACAAGACCCCGGGTCTGCTATGGAATACCTTAAAAACCAGGATCTTTTTTCTGAAGAAAATGTTAACCCTCTTAAGCTCTCCTCTTACCTGGTCATGGCCAGGGTATTATTTAACCTGGGGCAAAAAGATGAGGCCAGGGAAATCCTAAAAAAAGCCTACCCTTTAGCCAATGAGAAAGGCATAATCTCGGGGATCGCAGAGGCCCAAATCCTGATGGCAATAGATCTTTACAGGACCGGAGAAATTGATGGTAGTATGAAATCATTTGAGGAAGCTTTGAAATTTGGACAACAACAGGGATATTTTAGGATTTTTCTTGAAGAAGGTCAGGAAATAGTTCCCATCCTTGTGGAGGCAAGAAAAAGAAAAATTTTCCCTGGTTACTCACAAAAAATCCTTTCAGCCTTAACCGGAAAGGAAGGACCAAAAAAGGAAAAGGAACCCTCTCCACTGGTAGAGCCTCTAAGCGAAAGAGAAATGGAAATCCTTATCTTAATCAGTCAGGGAAAATCAAATCAGGAAATTGCATCTTCCCTTTTTGTTTCGTTAAATACAGTAAAATGGCATGCAACAAATATATACGGGAAACTTTCCGCCCAGAATCGCACCGAAGCTGTAGCAAAGGCCAAGGAATTAAAAATTATTGATTAAACCATCCTCCCCTGGTCAGAAGTTTAAGAGAACCTCACTACTTTTTTTGTTAGGAAAAGAGGCCCCAATCCATTGGCGCCTCTTTTTCTTTCTCTTCTATTCTTTATTCTTTTGTTGAGAGGGTTATCAGTGTTTTACCTTACTTGGTTTCAAAACGCTTGGCCATGGGGTTTACAGAAAGGTCTTTTCCTTTAAGCTTGAAATAAGAGACAAGGATAAGAACCATAAACAGTGCACCAATTATTCCCAACATCCCCAACATATTGGACAGATTTCCTCCAGCATCGAAGAAAAGAATGCTGTTCAGGCCTTCAACACTAAACCGAAATGGTATCCAGGAATAAATGCCAACCCGGTAAAATGTCGACAGAAGTTCAGGTGGAAGAGAAACCACCGGAAGGCCAAATAGCCAGATCAGGATAAGGATAGGCCAGCCTTTAAACCCAAGCCAGTTCAGGACTGAACTCTGGATTAAAAAGAATACAAAAGATGTAAAAATCAGGAACATAATCAGAGAACCATAATTGGCCAGTTCCATTCCCATCAACCAACCCACTACAACCAGGGTTGAAAAAGCCTGAACTACAGCAAGTAAAACACCTGACAGCAACTGTTTTTTTACAAAACGATTCGGTTGCTGATCTTTATTGTGCAAAAGAAGCCAGATCATTAAGCTTCCGATCAAACTACCAAGCCACAATAATACCGTAAACATGAGGGGTAGCTGGGCCCTGGCTTGTTCACCAACGGGGCTGTATTTTTCAATTTGCTGACCCAGGGGTTCTGTTAAAACCGTAACCTGACCCGGATGAAGCTGAAGCCCCATTTCCTCGATATTGCCCAGGGTATCATTCCTGATTTGCAAGTTCATATGGCCGATAATTCCGCTTGTAATCCCCTGGACTGTGTTTGCACCGATTTGATTCATTCCTTCGTTCAGAATAACTCTAACCATTGCCTGGCGGGGTTCTTCTCCCTGGATGGAAAAAACGGATTCCGTCAGATCTGATGGCAGGACCAATCCCCCGTATACTTCCTTGTTTTCCAAAGCCTCATTCATTTCACCCATGGACTCAAAATGCATCCATCTTACACTTTCGTTATCCTGTCCAATAATTGCTTTTTCAAACATTAAGCCCATGTTTTCTCCTGCAATACCTTCATCCGAATTTAAAAAACCGATTGGTATTTCTTTTAATTCACTCGTTGCAGATGGTCCGAAGCTTCCGTAAGCCAACAACAGGTGAATAACCATTACAATCAACACAACTCCAAAAGCTTTCTTTTTTACAACCTTTTTTTCCATTAAAATCATCCCTTCTAAGA
>PUKG01000242.1 GCA_003550445.1 Halobacteroidaceae bacterium | reverse complement strand
CCGCAGAGAAATCTGGGGTTATATTCTTTTAATCTTTCAGCTACCTGGGCAGCGTAGTAATCTCCCGAAGCTTCCCCGGCAACAATCAGATATCCAGTCAATCCCCTGCCCCCTCTGCAACAATCAAAAGATTATTCTGCCCGGCCTTCTTAATTTGTCCGGGACCATCAAGGAGCATAACCCGACCCGCTTCCAAAACCAGGGCCCGGGCTTTAATTTTTATTAGCAAATCCACAGTATCCGGGCCAACAACTGGCTGTTCAATCCTGCGAAAATCTTCTCGCCAGCCCACCTTGGCCACAACCAGGGCTTCTCCTGCAAGCTCCCTTGCCCTTTCCAGGGTCCGGTCAGTTCCTTCCATTGCTTCTACAGCAACAACAACCCCCTCTTTTACGGCTACAGTTTGCCCGATACCCATTTCACTAAGCCGAAGGGCGCGTTCAAAAGCAAAGTCCAGGTCACCTTTTAATTTTTTGTCAGGGTTTTCTCCAGCTAAAATTCCTCTGGGAGGAATAAAATCCTGGAGGAATTCTTTCTGGGGGAGAAACCTAATCCCCTTTTTCTCCAGGTCCCCAACAAGGATATTAATTATTTCCTCTTCACTTCGGTTTCGAACAGCCCCTAAAAGGCGGAAAAGGTTTTTTCCGTCGCCCAGGGCTTTAAAAAGAAGTTTTTTATCAAAACGTCCGGCCGCCGAAATTTGCTGGATACCCTTTTCACTTAAAAGGTCGAGAAAATAATCCCAGTCAATTTTCTTCAGCAGGTGGAAACCATCAGCCTGGGATTCAAGATCTTCTGCTCCGGGTAGGGCGATAACAAAAACCTCGAATCCCCTTGCCCGGGCCGATTTTATCCAGAGCCCCGGCATATCTCCTTTGCCGGCAAGGAGCCCAATTTTTTTCATAAAACCTTTTCCTCCGCTACTTTTTTTATAATTCCCCGGTTACTATCCTTAATGAAATCAACCATCCGGCTGCACTCGGGGGATTCTTTTAGCTCAGAAGAGATTTTTTCCAGGGCCTGGGTGGTGTTTAGCCCCGACCGGTAAAGATATTTATAAGCCTGGCGCAGGGCCTTCCTTGATTCAGAAGAAACCCGGTTTCGCCTGAGACCAACTGCATTTATGTTGTGAACTCCTGCTGGTTGCCCTGCAACCAGAAGGAAAGGTGGCACATCCTGGGTAATAACGCTCTGTAAACCTACCATTGCCATTTCTCCCACCCGAACAAACTGGTGAAAAGTGCAGTATCCCGAAAGAAAAACCCTATCCTCAATTGTTACATGACCACCAAGGGCAGTCATATTAGCAATATTTATTTCATTCCCCAAAACGCAATCATGGGCAACATGAACAAAAGCCATTAACATATTATTATCCCCAATTCGGGTGGAGCCGTTTTCTTCAGAAGCCCTGTGAATGGTAACGTATTCCCTAATTATATTACCCCGGCCAATTTCAATCCCCGTGGGGATATCCATTCCTGAACTCATATCCTGGGGAGGAGTTCCGATAACTGCCCCGCTGAAAACATGATTTCCAGGTCCCATTTTTACCCGGCCGGTGATGGTAACATTATTTGCAATTACACAGCCCTCTCCAATTTCTACCTGGGATCCAATAACCGAAAAGGGGCCAATTTCGACATCACCGGCCAAAACCGCTCCTTTTTCAACTATTGCTGTGGGGTGAATTTTCCTACTCATTTTCTGCCTCCTGCAACAAAAATTCCGCTTCCAGAACTACCCGCCCACCTTTTAATCCCCAGCCTCTAACCAGGTTAGGGGCTAAAACCCTGGTTTCCAGTTCAATTGTATCTCCGGGTTGGACCTGCTGCCGGAACCGGACTTTATTCAATTCTTTAATCACTGTGTTTTCAGGAGGTTTCCCCAGGGTTTTGATGGCAAGGCGGCCCAAAAGGTCAAGCAATAGGACCCCGGGCAATACAGGAAACTCGGGAAAATGACCAGCAAAAACTGGTTCTTCAGTGGAAAAATTTATTAGACTGCAGGCTTCTTTTCCTTTTATCACCTTAATGCATTTCTCTTCCAATTTTTAACCCTCCCCTGCCTGTAATTCCCGGGCAAGTTGATTGTGGAGTTTGTGTCCCGCCCGAACAGCAATAAAATGGCCCAATACAGGCCTGTAAAGTGCCAGGTCTCCTATAAGATCAAGGGCTTTATGCACAACCGGTTCGTTGGGAACCCGGTAAGGAGGAGCCTCTTCCCCCTGTCGGAAAATAATTGCGCATTCTTCACTCCCTCCCCGAGCAAGTCCCCTTTTCTTCAACTCTTTAGCCTCTTCTTCCCACCCGAAAGTCCTTGCAGGCAGAAGCTCTTCCCAGTTCTCTTCCCGATCCAGGGCCTGATGACCTATAGGAGGCGGCGCAATAAAAACATAGGTTACTCGAAAACCCTCAGCGGGAAGGGCTACAATAGAAGAAAAACAATCCCGGAAAAATAAAGGTTCCTCGATTTTCCGCCAGAGACGGGAAGCTTCTTGCTTTTTTTTCCCACCTTTTTTTAATTCAATAAAAAAAGGATAAGGGCTGCCGTCAAGGATTGGCATTTCAGGGCCATCAATTTCCACAATCAGGTTGTCCAGTTTCAGTACTGCTACTGCAGCAAAAAAATGCTCAACAGTTCCAACCCTGCATTTTCCTTCTCCCAGTGTGGTTGAACGGTTTGTGTCCACTACCTTATCAGGCCCCGCTTTAAAGCACTGCTCCCCGGGGAGGTCTTTTCTGCAAAAAACAAAACCGCTATCCTCTGGAGCAGGTTTTATGGTAACAGAAACCGGGCCCCCTGTATGGAGACCTCGGCCCTTTATTTTTACTGTATTCTCAAGGGTATGCTGCTGGCCCCGTCTAACTAACATTCCTTCACCCCAGTCTTGTTCAGACTATGTTATATTTCAAGAAGAAGCTTTATATTTCCTGCATAATGGGGGAAAAGTACAACTGGCATAAGTCCTATTGAACAAAGAAAACAGGGATCTGTTTTCTAGAATAAAAAACCTCCTTCGCCCATTGCTGGGTTAAAGAGGTTTTTTAGCGATAATGCAATTACCTGCTTATATTAATAGTTAAATCTTTGCTGCTTATTTCATCCCTGTAGGTAGTAAGTTTTCCTTCAAGGGTGTAGTTTCCCGTCACAAAGGTTCTGATCTGGTTCGTTGGAATCAGGAAAGTTTCAACCCATATTTCATATGGGTCCATCCTTTTGGTCTGGAAGGCCTGGGTAAAAGATTTATCCTGGGACCACTGCCAGACTACACGTCCACCCCTCCTCATTATCAGGTCATGGGTTTTTCCTGTGCTGAAATCCAGCTCTACCGACCGATCGGATTTATTGAAAATAACCATTGAAACTGCAATATGATCACCGTACCGGTAGCTGGAACGATCGGTATCAATTGTTACAAAAACCCCCCGGACATCTCGGGATGGAGGAGAAACCTCTTTCCTTTCAATATCAATGATCCCTCTCCTTTGGTCCCAGCTAGTGTACAAATTAACATAATCTTCAAGAAATGCCAGGGAAACCATTAGATAACCGTGGACGATGATTGGCCTGTCAATAACAAAGTTATTTCCCCCAACTCTTCCCCTTACCTGTTTCCCCGTCACATTCCAGTTGAGATCGATATCAAAGTAGTCCGTGATTTCTTCAAGGGGAACGAAAATCCTCCCATCAATCTCCAGGGGCTTAACATCGGTAGATATTCTTCTCCCGTCAAGATATAAATCAGCAGCCAAAAGACTAGATGAAAGGCCAACGACAATGGCTATTATAATAAACCCTAAAAATATTTTTTTGCCCATTTTTAACACCTCCAATTATATTAATTATAACCCTTTTCTGTTGTAAGAACAATGAGGAATAACGCTTTTAGTCGATTTAATTCTTTTCACGAGAACAAATTTCACAAAACTCAAAACCTTCAAGCCAAAAAGAAAAAATTTAAGCAAGGAGAAAGTTTTTGTTCCAAAAACCTTAAATTATATTTAGGACCTGATTTTTCTCCTCTTTAGTTTGTTGTGAATTAAGCTAGAGCTTCAATTCGATAAAAAGATATCCGCCACTTTTGCTCAAGAAAAAAACTCTATCAACCTTCTCGGGGAAAATTTTCCCTCTCCGGAAATTGGTATTCACCTATCCTTTTACCGGATCTTTTTTTTATAGGAATTCATTTTTTCTTGTAGTATCCCTATAGAATTCACAAAAAAAAAGCAGTTTTCCCCAAAAAATTAGCAAATTTAAATCCTGAAGTTTGAATTTTATTCCAAAAAACCTCCCGGGTACAAAAAAAGGCCTGCCGGAGCAGGCCTTTTTCTTCTACTTTCCAGGGTAGACAAAAAGTTCAACCAGGGTTTCCTCCCCCAGCTCAACTTCTACTGTTTTCCTATCTCTGATTTGATAATTATAAGAAAGAGTAACTTCATATTCGCCAGGGTCAACAGTGTGGAAAATATGGGTATTCTCAATTCCGGTTGCACCAAAATGGACCATATTCCCATCAGTGTCAAATACAGTAACAAGGCCGTAGGGAACATCGCTCTGGACAAAGATTTTACCATAACGAGGCTCAACTGTTTCGGTAAGCAGGGCATAAACATCCAGGATCCCGTATCCAAATTCCTCGGTAAAAGTATCACCCATAGCGGTTTGCTGCACACGATTAATTATTTCTACTGGATCCATTGGGCCTAAATGAGAGAGAAGGAGGCCAACAGCCCCGGCAACATGGGGTGAAGCCATGGAAGTTCCCTGCATAAAAACATAACCATTTCCGGGATAAGTGGAGAGAATTTTAACTCCCGGTGCTGCAACAGAGTTCCACCATCCTTCAGTGGAGAAATCCGCTTTTTCTCTCCGGGCATTAATTGCAGCTACTGAAAGAACCCCATTATATGCGCTGGGATAGCTTAAAACCCGCTTGTATGCATTTCCCGCTGAGGTAACCAGGAGCACTCCCTGCTCAGAAGCATAGTCAATAGCATCCTTAAAAGCAAGGCTATATCCTCGACCGCCAATACTCATATTGGCAACTATTGAATTTCCGTGGTCATATGCATAATCACCCATGTGCAGCATGGCATCAATAAGGTAATCCGTCCAGATTAACCCCTGGTCATCCATTACCTTGATGG
>PUKG01000031.1 GCA_003550445.1 Halobacteroidaceae bacterium | reverse complement strand
CCGGAACCGGAGGAGGGCTTTTGATGGTTGATCAGATTATTGTTTTTGGAGTAATTACCATCGCCCTTATTCTTTTTGCCACAAGCATCTGGCGCTATGAAATTGTGGCCCTACTTTCTCTTTTGGTCCTGGTTCTGGCAGGAATAGTTCCGGGAACAGAGGCTTTTTTTGGTTTTGGACATCCTGCGGTAATTACCGTAGCCGGGGTTTTGGTTATTAGCCGGGGTCTTTATAATTCGGGGCTTGTAGATGTTTTTGCTCGTTCCTTATCGGCCTTAAAAATTGGGATTACAGGCCAGTTATTTGTTCTGGTTGGTCTGGTTGCTATTTTTTCGGGGTTTATGAACAATGTTGGGGCTCTGGCACTTTTTCTTCCGGTAGCCCTGAGGATGGCCAGGAGACATTCAGTTCCGCCATCTCTTTATCTAATGCCCATTGCCTTCGGCTCATTATTGGGAGGGCTTATGACCCTTATTGGAACCCCGCCAAACATAATCATTGCTATGTACAGGGCAGAAGTAGGAATGGAACCTTTTAAAATGTTTGATTTTACCCCCGTTGGGTTTGGTGTGGCGGTTTTGGGAGTAATTTTTATTAGCTTTATTGGCTGGAGGCTTCTCCCGGACCGAAAAAGCCCTGGAGAGGAAAATGAGCTTTTTGCAGTTGAAGATTACATAACTGAAGTTCTGGTCCCCTATGGTTCTAAGGCCGAGGGGAAAACTATAAAAGAAGTAATTGAAATGGGTAAAACAGAGGTATTAATTGCCGGACTCGTCCGCAAGAAACTAAGATACCCGGTCCCATCCATTTTTGAGATCGTAACAGGCGGAGATATATTGATAGTTGAAGCAAGTCCGGAAAATCTCCAGGATTTTGTTGAGGCTGCAGGGCTTGAACTTGCTGCCAGCCATAAAGGTGGCAGGGAGTTATTGGGATCCGAAGAGGTTAGTCTTGTGGAAGCGGTAGTAACTACAGATTCTTCTCTCCTGGGTAAAACTGCCAGGGATTTAAATTTAAGGTGGCGTTATGGAATCAACTTATTGGGTGTTGCTCGCCAGGGAACAAGAATATGGGAACGCCTGGGGAGTATTACTTTCCGGGCTGGGGATGTGCTCCTTTTACAGGGAAGACAGGGAGCCATTTCGGAATCCTTAACCCAGTTGGGCTGTTTACCCCTGGCTCCCCGATTCCTTCGCCTGGGACAACCCCGGAGAATTTTCCTGGCCCTGGTTATCCTTGTTACAGCTGTATTGGTTTCTTCGTTTAATCTGGTTCCCATCCAGATTTCCCTTGTAGGGGCCGCCCTGGCAATGGTTGTAACGGGGATTATTTCTTTAAAGCAGGCTTACCACAGTATTGAATTGCCCATAATTATCTTGCTTGGAGCAATGATTCCAGTTGGCGAAGCCCTTGATGCAACTGGAGGGGCCGAGTTAATAGGCAGGGGTCTGCTCTTTTTAAGTCAACATTTGCCCCCGGTGGGTTCTATGGCAATAGTAATGGTCGTTACAGTCCTCCTTTCTAATATCATCAACAATGCGGCAGCAGCGGTCCTGGTTGCCCCCATTGCCCTCAGCATGGCTTTATCCCTGGGAATAAATCCGGATCCGTTCCTGATTGGGGTTGCCATTGCTGCATCTTCTTCCTTTTTAACCCCCATAGGTCATCAATCTAATATTCTGGTAATGGGCCCAGGTGGTTACCTTTTCGGGGATTACTGGAAACTGGGGTTGCCTTTGACAATTATTGTTTTGTTGACAGCCATTCCTTTAATAATGTATTTCTGGTTCGGGGCTTAATTGAAAAAGAAAGGAAGATAAGAAATGGCGGAAGAAAAACAATTTTCTGGGTTAATTTTTGTCGGGTGCATGTTCATTGGTGGTGGCCTCGGTTTGCTTTTTGGTCGTCCTGAGGTAGGGGGAGCAGTTGGTATGGGGATTGGATTTCTTGCCATGAGTTTATTCCGGATAAAGGGCCAGCCTGTTACCATTTCTCTACCAACCACAACCTCTGGTTATTTTATTATGCTCCTTGGGGCTTTTTTTGTTGTGGGAGGGCTCAGCCTCATTTATTTTCCGGGGATTATTTATCCCTATTTAATAGGCTTTTTCTTTGCCCTTCTTGGTGCCGGGTTTATCTTTATGGGGAATAAAATTGTCCGGATGGGAAAGTAAGCCCAGGCTGGCAATTGTTGTGGGAAAGACAGGTGTTAAGTCAGGACCATGGCTTGAGAAACTGGCAGCATTCTGTTTTCCAATAATTATACGTATCGAGGGAGCTGGAGCCCCAGTTTTTCTAACCAATTTGGAAGGCAAGAAGATGGATATTGTAGATGGATTTATCGGTGATTATAGCTCTCTGGCCCGTTGCCCTGAAGTTTTTGCCAAATCAATAAAAATTGATCCCAGGGACACCCAAAGCTTGGAAAAATGGGATGATTTTTTCTGTAGGGTTTTTCTTCGTTTTGACTGGAAGGAACACTCACCTGAAGAAAAAACCCTGGCATTGCAGAAGTTTCAGAAAAAACACAAATATCTCCTAATGTCTTTAAATCCCCAGATTAAAGATGAAATGGGGGGACTGGCGGCCAAAGGTGGAGAAAACTATGAAAAATATGGTGACCTTTTAAAAAGAATAACCCGATTTCCCGCAAGGCGGGGAAACCAGGTTAATGCAATCCAGCATATATTCGGTTATTTTTCCTCCCAGTTGTCCAGTGAAGAAAAAGAAAGGTTTTTGGAAAAGTTGAAATTATTCCAGAATGAGAAATTAGAGTTAAAAGAAATAAGAATGGAGTTAAAAAGCTTATGTAAAAAGTATACCCGCCCATATATCGAGGAACAGAGTTTTTTGGAACCTTTTCCCCAGAAAATTTTATCAATAAAACCCGAGCAATCTTCCGGCAAGTAATAAAACCCCAATTACAAGAACTACTTTTATCCAACGGTCTCCGCGCTTAATAGCTATCTGTGAACCAAGCCAGGCCCCCAACCCATTTCCAACGGCAAGGGTTAACCCTAAAACCCAATCCACCTGCCCATTAATTATAAAAACTAAAAGTGAAGAGAGCATGTAAATGGCAATAATAATTACCTTAAGGCTATTTATTTGGACCAGGGAAGACCCGGTCAAAAAAGCAAGGATAGCAATAATAAAGAATCCGACTCCAATTTGGATAAAACCTCCGTAGGCCCCAACAAAAAAGAAGATAATAATACCCAATAACTTATTATTACTGGCAATTTTTTCCGCTGCAAGATGAGGAGAAGTTTTGGGTTTCCAGATAATTAGCCCCAGGACAAGGAACATAACTATGGCCAGGATTCGGTTAAAGGTTTCTTCAGGGATGGAAATTGCCAGGTGTGAACCTGCAATAGCTCCAAAGAGAGCAGGAATTCCCCAGATTAACCCCAGCTTCCAGGGAAAAAAGCCCTTGTGGCGGAAATTACTAATAGCAACCATGTTCTGCCACATTAAAGCGATGCGGTTAGTTCCATTTGCTACAGGGGCAGGAAGCCCAAGGAAAATTAAAAGGGGCAGGGTAATTATTGACCCTCCCCCAGCAAGAGTGTTGAGGAAGCCCCCGGCTGTTCCGGCTAAAAGGATTAAAAGTACCATCAATGGCTCCATAAAAAGGTGGCTCCTTTCGGGTTTTTGTTTGTCTCCTTTTATATTCTTTATCAGAAAGAAAAACCCTGTCAGGGGGAAACAAAATGGAAGAAAAATTATTTAAGGTTGCTTTGGCCTGGGAAAAAGCCGAAAAACCAGTTGTTTTTACCGGGGCGGGAATGTCCGCAGAAAGTGGGGTTCCTACTTTCCGAGGACAGGAAGGGCTCTGGAGGAAATTTGATGTTGAAAAAGCTGCTTACCTGGATTCTTTTCTTGATGACCCAGAACCCTTTTGGGAAATGACCCGGGAACTCCTTTTGAAAAAACAGGTAAAGCCGAACGCCGGCCATTTTGCCCTTGCAAAACTTGAAAGGGAAGGTTTTTTGCAGGGAATAATAACCCAGAATATTGACGGGCTTCATCAGAAAGCAGGAAGCAGGAGGGTTTTTGAACTGCATGGATCCATGGAGAAACTTGATTGCCTTGATTGCAAAAAAGTTTATGACTGGGAAGGTGTCCTTAAAGGGGTTGAAAAAGGTGAAGTAAAATGTATTTGTGGGAGCAAAAAAGTGAAACCCAGGCTTGTTTTTTTCGGGGAAAGTTTGCCCCAAAAAGTTTTGGAGAAAGCATCTGAACTGGTTGAGGATTGTGACCTCATGATTGTGATCGGGTCTTCTCTTCAGGTTTATCCTGCCGCAAGTCTTCCCCAGATTGCTTTCCATAAGGGAGCGGAAATGGTTTTAATTAATTCCGAGAAAACTCCTTTTGATTATTATTTTAACTGGATTTTCCGGGAAGCGGCTGGAAAAGTTCTGCCTGAACTGGAAGAAAAAATTCTGGGAGGGAACCAAAAATGAAAGGTTTTTTTGTTTTGTTCCTGCTGGTTTTCCTTTTTATTTCACCAATGGTGGGAGCCGTTGAACTCCCTTCTCCCAGCCTGGAAGGGGAGGTAGATTTGGAAAAGGTTATTTCTAATCGAAGATCTATCCGGGAGTTTTCTGATGAGCCACTTACTCTTAATCAAATCAGCCAGCTTCTATGGGCTGCCCAGGGGATTACAGATCCCGATAATAATTTCCGCAGCGCTCCTTCGGCGGGGGCTCTTTACCCCATGGAAGTTTTCTTGATCTTGGGAAATGCGGAGGAATTAGATGCGGGTGTTTACAGGTATAAACCGGAAGATCATTCTCTAGAGATTGTAAAAGAGGGAGATATCCGGGGGGATTTGAGACGGGCTTCTTTGGGGCAAAGAGCCATTGAGCAGGCGCCAATAAATATTGTTATCACAGCAGAATATACCAGGACCACAGGTCATTATGGAGCCAGGGGAGAAAGATATGTGCACATGGAAGCAGGCCACATAGGGCAGAATATTTATCTCCAGGCAGCTGCCCTTGGTCTGGGAACGGTTGCTATTGGGGCTTTCAATGATGGGGATGTTGCAAGTTTACTTGATATAGAATATAATCCATTATATATTTTCCCGGTTGGTTATAGTCAGGAATTTAATGATTAGGAGGGGAAAAAATGCTTCCTTTTTACCTGGTAGATGTATTTGCCATTGAAAAATATAGTGGGAATCAACT
>PUKG01000148.1 GCA_003550445.1 Halobacteroidaceae bacterium | reverse complement strand
GTTAATGAATATACCGCCAGGGGTAACCTGGTAGCGGTTGTTTCTACCGGGACAGCTGTCCTGGGGCTTGGGGACATAGGGCCAAAAGCTGCTCTTCCTGTAATGGAAGGGAAATGTGTCCTGTTTAAGGATTTTGCAGGAATCGATGCTTTTCCCCTGTGCATTGGCACAAAGGATATTGATGAGGTTGTAAATTTTGTTAAATTACTTGAACCTACCTTTTCCGGGATTAATCTTGAAGATATTGCCGCCCCAGAATGCTTTGAAATTGAGAGAAGGTTAAAAGAAGAGACCGGAATGGCAATTTTCCACGATGACCAACACGGAACCGCAATTGTTACCCTGGCGGGTATCATCAATGCTCTAAAACTAACAGGGAAAAAACTTGAAGATGTAAAAATTGTTGTTAACGGGGCAGGAGCATCTGCTGTTGCAACTTTAAAACTTTTGATTAATGCCGGGGCCAAAAACTCCATTATCTGTGATAGTAGAGGAACAATATACCGTGGAAGAACTGACCGGATGAACAAAGAAAAAGAAGAACTGGCTCAAATAACAAATCCAGATAACATTAAAGGTGATCTCAAAAAGGCCATGGTTGGGACGGATATTTTTATTGGTCTCTCAATTGGAGATGTGGTGACAGAAGAAATGGTAAGGTCAATGAATTCAGAACCTCTAATTTTTGCTCTGGCCAACCCCATTCCAGAGATTATGCCGGAAAAGGCAAAAGAAGCAGGGGCAAAAATTGTCGGAACCGGGCGCAGTGACTATCCAAACCAGATTAATAATGTCCTTGCCTTTCCAGGGGTGTTAAGGGGTGCTTTAGATGTTAGAGCCAGCGATATAAATGAAGAAATGAAAGTTGCAGCTGCTGAGGCCATAGCTGATCTGGTAAGCAACGAACTCCGGGTTGATCGGATTATCCCCGAACCCTTTGATGAGAGAGTAGCACCTGCAGTGGCTGGTGCGGTTGCCAAAGCTGCCATGGAAACTGGAGTTGCCAGATTAACGGTAGATCCACAGGAAATAATTGAAAGAACCAGAAAAATTGTGAAAAACAAATAAAACCCGGGTATCCGGGTTTTTTCCCTAAACAGGAGGTGAGAGTTTTGACCCTTGAATGCGATGTTTGTTCCAAGGAAATAAAAAAAATGGAACTGGGTTTGCTTTCCTGGAAGGAGGAGGAAGGAAAGGTTAGCAACTTCCACATCCATCATAAACATACCTGTGATTTAGAAGAAAACAATGAATGGATTCCCCTTTACCTATTAACCAATCCCAAAATTTTATGCAACTGGTTTATCCTTTTTTTAAGGAAGTGGAGGGATGGGGTTTCTATAAAAGAAAGCAGAAAGCTGGAAAAAGCCTTTACCCGGTTATTTCCATTTATTTTAAGGGATTTAAACGATAAAGAAAAGCGGGATTGGATTGGCTATACCAACAGGGTTCTTCCCCTGAAATTTCCCGGAGAAGAGGGGTAATAATGGGAGAAAATATCTTTTCAGTTCTTGGACCAATTATGGTAGGGCCATCCAGCTCACACACTGCTGGAGTTGCCCGTCTGGGTAAGATGGCCCGAAATATTCTGGGGAAAGAACCTGAAGGCGCTGAAATAACCTTTTTTGGTTCATTTGCAACCACCTACAAGGGGCATGGGTCTGACCGGGCTGTAATCGGCGGCCTTTTAGGCATGGATTCGTCTGATGGTCGAATTCCAAATGCATTGGAAATTGCATCGGAAATGGGCTTTAAATACACATTTAAAGCTATTGAACCTGTTTCGGGACACCCTAATTCACTGGAGATAAAAACCTGGAATAAAGAGGAAACAATCGAAATGCTTGGTTCCTCCAGGGGGGGAGGTAATATTCTGATTGAAAAAATAAATGGTTTTGATGTCCTTTTGGATGGGCAATACCCAACTCTCTGGATATTACTTTTTGATAGACCGGGAATGGTTGGGAAAATTGCTTCCCTTCTTGCTTCGAAAATGATTAACATTGCCAATATGAGGCTGGAAAGAAGTCAACCCAGGGGACTTGCTTCAATGACCATAGAATGTGACAATGCTGTTGGACCGGAAATAATTGAAGAAATTAGACAAAAAGAGTTTGTTTCAAGTTGTCGCTATATTCCCAGGGTGAGGTGATTAGATGAAACCCCTTTGGACTTTTGAGAAATGGCTTTCTGTTTCTAAGGAAAAAAACATTTCTCTTGCAGAAGTAATTCTGGAAAAAGAAACGGATGAAACGGGTGCAGGCAGGGAAGAAATTCTGGAAGAGTTAGAAAAAAGACTAAAGGTAATGAGGGAAAGCCTGGAAAGAGGTTTAAAAAGAGACGAAATAACCCCCGGGGGGATGATCAAAGATGAGAGTAAAGTTTTAGAGAAATTTTTTTGCGAAAATCCCCCATTATCAGGTTTGGGTGCAATTAAAACTGCAATTTATTCCATTGCAATCGCCCAGGAAAATGCAGGAATGGGGAGAATTGTAGCCATTCCAACAGCTGGTTCGGCTGGGATAGTTCCCGGTACTTTTTTTGCTTTTGCCGAATTAGAGGGGATCGATGAAAATAGGTTGATTGAAGGTTTGCTTGTTGCGGCTGGCGTTGGGATGGTAGTCGGGGAAAAAATGGAAATGGCAGGAGCAGCAGGGGGGTGTCAGGCTGAATGTGGTGTAGCTGCAGGAATGGCCGCAGCGGGAGTTATGTTTATGTTGGGTGGAAGAGGCGAGGAGGTTTTCCATGCTTTTGCCCTTGGTGTTAAAAACCTAATTGGACTCGCCTGTGACCCTGTGGGTGGGCTGGTGGAAGTTCCATGTGTTAAGAGAAATGGCTTTGCTGCAGTTCAAGCTCTCCTGGCGGTGGATATGGTAAGAGGTGGAATTCGGAGTGTGATTCCCCCCGATGAGGTTGTAGATGCCATGGTAGATGTTGGTAGATCATTACCATCTTCATTGAAAGAAACTGCAAAAGGGGGGCTGGCTCAAACAAAAACCGGTCTCCAAATCAGCGAAAGAGAATAATTAAAGCCCTTTTTCATTGGCAATTATTGTATCGATTTCCTGTTCACTTACTCCAAAATAATCAAATACCTGTGGATAAATGTGAGAGTTGAAGGTTTCTCTGGATATTTTATGGGAAAAGTAGTCAGCCAGGTGGACAATTGCCACCAGGTCCTTATGAATTATATTATCATCCAAAGGATCATGGTGATACATGGCTGCTTCGATAATGGGGAGAGGAAGTTCCCACCAATTTAAGAGAAAGGCGCCCATTTCTGAGTGATCGATTCCCAGGGCGTTTTTTTCTTTTTTTGTAATGGTTTCTTCTTTTTGGGAGTTTTTAAAAGGATATTTTTTCCCGAAATATTTTATAAGGAAAACCCGCCCCAAATCATGGAATAACCCTGCAGTTGCATGGGTTTTTGGTATCTCTTTTTCCATAAGATGGCGGAAAAGAGCATTTACTACCTTATTACAAATGCTTGAATGCTTCCAGAGAGTTTCTTGATAGAGATGTCCCACCTTATCTTTCCCCAGCCAGTCAAAAACTGTAGAGGTAAGAATTACGTTTTTGGTATTTACAAGACCAAGGTAAACCAGGGCATCCTTAATGGAACCGGTATTTATCCGGTAAAAAGCAGAATTAACCACCCTGAGCAATCTTGCCGCAATGGCGGGGTCTTCTCCTATTGCTGCAGCAATTTCTTCCATTGATCGGTCCTTTTCAATTAAGTCTTGAATTTTATAATAAGTAAAACCAAGGGGAGGCAGGTCTTCAAGATGATTGAGGTGAAAAGGAAGGTTTTTTCCCTGCAACCTTTCCTCCAGGCTGAAAAAACTGTCAATCATCTTAAGGAGTTCTTCGTTATCCCAGGGTTTAACCAGATACATTTTTGCAAGGTTTTTCTGGAATGCCTTTACAAGAATTTCTTCATCAGCATAACCACTCAGGATTATCCTGATAATATCGGGGTATTTTTCCCGGACAATCTGCAGGAGAGTATAACCATCCATTTGAGGCATCCGGATATCGGAAATAATTATACTTATCGGTTTTGAGGCTAATATCTTTAAAGCCTCTTCTCCACTTGACGCCAGATAAACGGGATTATCAGAAAAGAGAAAACACCGTTTAAAGGCTCTCAAAATGGCTTCTTCGTCATCAACAAAAAGAATGGTTTTTTCCATTAACATCACCCGGTTTCAAGTATATAATAGATTTTTTCAAAAGGGGTTTGTAACAACAATGAAAAATGATTTTTGTAGACCCCGGAATAAGAAAAAGGATTGGTCCTTATTTTCCTTATCGGAAAGAACACACTAAAACTTTAAGGAAGGTCAAAAAATAATTTTCGGCTCTATTGCAGGACGTGTGTTCCCATGTTATAATGGAAATAATCAACATATCCCAGTTTTTGAAAAAAAAAGGAAACTGGGAAGGGCGTCGATTTTTATGGGAACGGATTTTTTTGAGGGGGGCTTAATCAAAACAAACTTTCAGATTTCCTTTTGATTGATCTTTTGAAAGGAGGGAAAAATTAATGATAAACAAAAGAATTTTATTGGGTTTTTTGGTTTTGACAATTGTTTTTGTTGGAGGAACTGTTTTTTCCGCCGAAAGGAGTGAGCTTCGCTTTCCAATAGATGTAGCAGGGTTTTCAGAACAGGATTTAAGTGAGATTGAAATTTTTGTCAATGGCAGGGTAGTTCAAACCGATGTTAATCCAGTAATTCGCGATGGCCGCCTACTTATTCCCCTTCGCCCGGTTTTCTCTGCCCTGGGAGCGGAGGTCCACTGGTTTGAAGATGTTCGAACCATCGCCATGATGGACAAAGAAAGAGGAATAAGAATCATTGTTCAGTTAGAAAATAAAATTGCTTTTGGAAATAAAAAACACTGGGAATTTGACCAGCATCCCATTTTACATGGAAACAGAACACTGGTTAAGCCTGAGGTTATTGCCCTGGGATATGAAGTTGAGGTTGATTGGAATAAGGATACAAAAGAGTTAAGAATAAATACAAACTAAGACAGGAAAGGCCCTTTTATAAGGGCCTTTTTTTATGCAGGACTATTTTGAGTTTTGTATAAATATTAAAGCAAATAATAAAAAGGAGGGGAAAAATGGGAAATTTTACTTATCCTTGGTTTAAAAGGGAAGATGTTGATGGTTTTTTTGCCCTGTTCCAAAATAACCTGGC
>PUKG01000008.1 GCA_003550445.1 Halobacteroidaceae bacterium | reverse complement strand
TCGCAACTTCCAGTTGTTCATTAAGGATCTCTTCAAAGCCAGCCCTTGTGGGAAAACCCGTTAATGGATCTCTTAAGGCACTTTTTTCGCTTTTTGAAGATAAATCCTGTTTTTCTTTGATTTTGAAAAAGAAAAAAACCCCAGAACCAATCCCGTAAAAGAGGACAACTCCGGAAAAAATCATAAAAATTTGGATGCCTGAGCTGGAAAAAACCAGAGAAAAATATAAAAGAATAAATATGACAAAAATAGCTATGTTAAGACGAAAAAAGTTTTTTTGCTCCTGCGGCATTAAAGAAGCTCCCTTCAGAAAGTGTGTGGTTAAAGAATTTTATTTCTTCAGGTTCTGGTTTACCTCCATTTCTTTTATGGGATCCCTCTCACCACAATCATCGGCAATTTTGCGAAGATATTTAACCTGTTCTTCTTTTCCCAGGACAATCATGGCATCCCCTATCTCCAATTTTTGCTCAAATCCTGGGTTCAAAAGAAGGTCTTTTTCTCCTTTTTTTCGCATAGCCAGAACCACCAGGCCAGTCCTTTCAGGAATTTTTGCCTCCTTTAGGATTTTTCCTGCAAGCTCTGAATTTTTTCCAATTACCACATCCTCCAGGTCTAAAACCACATCTCCAGCCCGGGTAATAATATCAAGAAAAGAGATTACAGTTGGCCTTAACATTACCGCTGCCATCCTTGTCCCACCAATTTCATTGGGAGAAATAGTATTATTGGCCCCGGCTTTTTTAAGTTTTCCACGGGTACTGCTTTCAATTGCCCGGGAAACAATATAAAGGTTCTCGTTCATCTGTCTTGCAGTAAGAACAGTAAAAACATTGGCAGCATCCTCTGGAAGACTGGAAATAAAACCCTTTGCAGTCTCAATGTGAGCTTTCCGCAAAATTTCTTCCTGGGTGGCGTCTCCATGAATTGCGGGGATCCCTCTTTCAATAAGTTCCTCATACCGGTCTTCTCTTTCCTCTATCACCACAAAAGGAACATCGCTTTTTAAAAAATACTGAATTACGCTTTGCCCGGTTTCTCCAGCTCCACAGAGAATGTAATGGTTTTTCATGGCTTCAATTTTATTGTTCATTTTGTTTTTCCTCCATTTTTCTCTAAAGGTCCCTTCGAAAAAAATCCCAACGGCACTTGTAACCCCATAACCCACTGTTCCAAGTCCCAGAAAAATAATTACTATGGAAAAAAGTTGAGCCGAAGGAGTCATTTCTCCAACTTCGGTATAACCAACTGTGCTGATGGTAATAACTGTCATATACAGGGCATCAATTACCGGTACATTCAAAAGATACATGTAACCTATCGTCCCCATTACAATTACTCCAATTAAAAGGACTATTACTAAAAAAACTTTTCGATCTTCTGTTAACCCCAACCCAACCACCTCATTGACGGAAAAACCTGATTAATATCCTATTTTTTTATTTTCTTGTCGAATAGAGAAAAACCTTCTTTTAATAATTGATATTACAGTTAATTAAATTGGTTTAAAAAGAAGGAATTATTTGGCAAATAGTTAATATTAAGATAATACAGCCTTTTACTATCAAGTTTTAGGGGGTATCAATGTGAAAAGGTTCATTTGCCTGATTTTGGTTGCAGCTTTGGTCTTGGTTTTTTCCTTTTCCACTCTGGTCTTGGCCGGGGCGGAAAAAGAAGATGTTATTCTTGGAAATGGAAAAACTAAATCTGTTTCAGTTAATTCCAACCATGTTAGCAGTTGCGATAATTTTGAAACAAATTCGCGGACCTGTCCAATTGAAGTTCCCGGGTCTTAATTAAAAATAACTTTTCCAGTATCTACATAAACTCACAATTACTCCTGTAATCAGGAGTAATTTCTTTTCCTGGTTCTTTTTTTTATTCTTCATACAATGGTAGGAATTTTTTAGATAATTTAACTTTTTCCATTTTTTGGTATTTTTTTATAAGGTAAAATTAATCTTTTTTTCCTCCTATTCTTTTTTTCAAGCTCCTTTAAGGGTGTTTTTTTATTCCTTGACTTTCCAATTTCTGGAAATTATAATTAGTTAAACAAAAAGGGAGGGAATTATATGATTGGCCTTTTTATCCCTATGTTAGGCGAAAACACACTGGAACTTGGTTTGGGGGAAGAAAAAACAAATGTAAAAACCTGTTCTGGCTGGGTACCCTTTTCTGATTTGGAAATAAAAGAAGATGATGTTGTAACCCTTTATTATCAGGACAAAGAAATTCTTTACGTTCATCCTTCCTCTCTTCAGAAAACCTACGATGAAACTCCTCAACCCAAGGTTACAACATGCCGAAATTCCTCAATTGATGAAAAAGGTTCCCTTTATCCCATCCATAAAACAAATGTTTTCCCTCCGGATGGGATTTTCTGCATTCATTTAGGTTTTTTGGAGCTAAAAAACAATTATCCTCTGAACATCTCCCTACTAAACAGTAAGGAAAAACTAATTTATAGCCGCCTGGAAATTATCCCCCCTTCTCAAATATCTGCAGGAACAAAAACGGCCTGTCATCAAATCAACCTTTCTCATTACAATTTTTCCGGGGATAATTATTTCTGGGTAAAAATTGAACTTCTTAACGGGGAGCTCGTTTTTGAAGAAAAGATCTTTCTCAAACAAAAGGAAACCAATATATATCCACATTCCGGGTGGAATGCTAATAAAGGTAATTTTGTAAATAGATCAAGATAAACCCCCTGTTAGCCCAGGGAAAAAGGAGGGACTTGAAGTGCTGTCTTCGATTGGGAGCGCATTAAGGAGTGGAATTTCATCAATTCGCAGTGGCCTGGAAAGGGCTGGAGAAGGTCATCTTGCAAGAAGCAGGATGCAAACAGAAGTTATTGCTCCCAGTGTAGGCCAAGGAATAAGAACAGGAGCACGTGATGTTGTTCGAGGCTATACAAACGACCCAACCGTTTCGGCAGGAAGTAAAGCAGCGGTTGCTTTGCATGGAGCTTCACGTGGGGCTGCTCAGGCGGGGGTAGGAAGTGCAATCAGAGGCGCAGGTCAGGCTCTCGTAAGGAGCAAAATGGGCGGGGTAGGCTGGGCCCCGGATGCTATTAGATTCGGAAGGGGGTTTTATCAGGGCTTTACCTCAGGGTTATCCAGGTTCGGTGAATAAAGGGAAGAGGTATTAAAGGAAAAACAACATCTCTGGGCTAACAGGGGAAAAAATTTCTCTGTTTTAAAAATTCGGTATTTGACTTTTGAGGTGATAGAAGTGTTTGGTTATTTTTTCCTTATTGGCTTGATCGTTTTTCTTTCCACTCTGGAAAAAAACAAAGGAACTTTATTATTAATAATTTCTTTTGTTCTCCCTTATTTTTTTCTGGTAGAAATTTACCCAGCAACTTTTCAGGGCTTAGAGCGCTTATTAATTATATTTCTGATTTTTTTATTTAACTTTAGCTGGATAGTTTTAAAAAAACAATTCCCTTTAAAAGCTTAAAAAGTTAACTTCTAAATTATTCTCCAGGATTTGAATTTTCTCTGAAAAATCAAAAACATCCCCCTTTTCCCCAAAATTTTTCCTGATTTTGGTGAAAAGCCTAAAAAGAAAAGCCGCCCGAAAGCGGCTTTTCTTTTAAAGATCTCGCCTTTGAATAAAAAATGAAGCAGCAGTAAAAAAAACGAGGGTAAGAATTAAAAATAACAGAGTTTCAAACCACAAAGCATTCCCAGCCAGAGCTTCAGGAACCTGATAATGATAAAAAACGGTAAAGGGGTGGATGGCTTCAATTTGGGGTTGCATTCCAGCTAGAAAATCCCCCAGATAAAGGACAGAAATAATTCCAATGCTCCAGGCCGTTGCTTTCCGGGCGCTTTTTACAATGCAAACAATAAACAGGGAAAAAGCTGAGAACATTATATGCAAAAAAAAGCTGATTATAAAAACCCAAAAAAATCCGTAAAAACCGGGGATGTCCTGTATTGAAAGAACCCGGGACCAAAAATAAACCCCCAAAACCAGGGACAGGTTTATTATTAAAAGACCCACAGAGGTTGTAATAAATTCGGCAAGGATTATTTTTGATCTTCTTAAAGGAAGGGAAAATAATAAGTCTCCGGTTCCAGAATCAATTTCCCGGCTGATTCCCAAACTTCTACTAACGCCAAATCCCATTAAAATAAAAAGGATTAAAGGGTGTCGCCAGGTCATACCCAGATAGCTTGCAGTTAATTCATCAAGGGAAAACCCAACACCAATAAAACCCCGGAAAAGGTCTTCAAACTGTGAAAACATCTGGACCATAAAACCCGTTTCTTCCATAAAAGCTTCATAACTCCAAACAATTAAACCGGCTACACCCAGATGACCTAAAATAATTACCAAAATGGTTCCCAACTGCTCCCTGAATCTTAGCTGGAATATCCCTTTCATTTCTCATCACCCACTTCCGGGCGATAATACTCGAGGAAAATATCTTCCAGCCTTCCCCGCTCCCATTTCAAATCATGAATCTCACCCCGGTCCAGAATCCTGCGAAGGAAAGCGTCGGGAGAGCCAGGAATTTTCCCTTTAACCAGGTTCTCTACAATAACGGGTTCTTTCAGACCAATTTCTTCAAGTTCTTTTCGGGAAATTTGCGGGTTCAGAGAAAACTCCACATTATAAACCTTCCTTCTCGAAAGTTCTCCTACTTCTTCCAGGGCAATAATTTTTCCTTCTCTGATAATCGCAACTCTGTCACAAACCCTTTCTACTTCGCTAAGGTTGTGAGACGACATAAAAACCGTTCCGCCAGGGGAAACAAAGTCTTTTAATAACTTATAAACTTCGAGCTGAATAAGAGGGTCAAGGCCAGTTGTTGGCTCATCCATAAAAACAACCCGTGGTTGATGCTGAAGGGCAATAATTAATCCCAGTTTTTGCTTCATCCCACGGGAGTACTCTCCAACTTTTCTTTTTAAATCCCTGGAATTAAAAGAAAGTGCATCCATTACTTCTTTCCTGTTTGAGTTTTGATAACCAAAGATCCCAGAAAAAAAATCTAAAATAGTACCACCGGTATGTTGTTCGTATAGGGCGAGCTCTCCAGGGAGATACCCAATTTCTTTTCTTTTTTCAATACCTTCCTTTTCCAGGGGGTTTGTCCCAAGGACTTCTACTTTTCCGGAGGTCGGATGTAAAAGACCCAAAAGGACTCGAATTGTTGTGGTCTTTCCTGCCCCATTTGAACCAAGGAACCCAAAAATTTCCCCTTCTTTCACTTCCAGATCTATGTCCCAAACCCCATCTCCAGAGGGATAAACCTTGGTCATTTTTTCTGTCTTTAAAACAGTCAATTCTTTCCCCCTCC
>PUKG01000162.1 GCA_003550445.1 Halobacteroidaceae bacterium | reverse complement strand
TCATTTATGGCTATTTTGGTAGTAAAACCATCAGCATATCCTGCTTCCGCCATTAATTCTTTGGCCTTATCAATATCTCTGGGATAAAGGTAGGTGTCGGGGTTAAAAGCCCAGATATTACTGTTGATGTAACCAGTTGCCGGGCCTCCCAATGGACCATAAACTGCCTGGACAATTTCACTGTGATCAAGGGCATAAGCTATTGCCTGCCGTACTCTTACATCATTGAAAGGTTCCGCTTCGTGGTTAAAGCCCATATAATTAATCCTTAAGGCTTCATAAAGATGAAGTTCAAGATTGCGATGGTTGTCTACTCTATCAAGGTCAACTCTTTCAATACCTCTTGAAACATGAACTCCACCGGTTTCCAGTTCGATGGTCCTGCTGGTACCTTCTGGTATTGCCCGGAAAATAAGTTGGTCTACTTCTGCGGGGCCTCCCCAGTAATCATCAAACCTGTCAAGCACTACTTCGTCTCCCTGTCGCCAGTTGTTTAGCTTAAAGGGCCCGGTCCCTACAGGGTTTTCCCCGAAAGCATCTCCATGTTCTTCAACACCGGATTTGCTGACTATTAAAGAAGCACTGTGGGCTAAATAGGTTAGAATAGCAGCAAAAGGTTCTTTTGTAGGAATCCGAATGGTATAATCATCTACTATTTCTACATTATCAATATCAACCATAGCAAGACGGGATGCTCCAGGTGAACCAAAATCCGGATCTAAAAGACGTTGATAGGAAAACAATACATCTTCTGCAGTAAATTCATCCCCATTGTGGAATTTTACTCCTTCACGCAGGTAAAATTCAATGGTTCGGTCATCAATAAATTCCCAGTCCTTTGCCAGGGCGGGTTCCACCCCCATATCCGGGGTTCTTCTTACCAACCCTTCATACATCTGGTTTTGTATCCAGAAAGAGGCGGTATCGCTAACCCTTTGAGGATCAAGGCTATTAGCATCTGCAAAGTTGGCAACAATTAAGCGTTTGGGTTCTTGAGCGTCGGTGGAATTAACTCCAGCCGCGAAAATTACCCCGACAATTAAGAGTATAGTCAGAATTGTCAAACTTCCTTTTCTCATAAAATTACCTCCTTTAATTTTTACCCTCCTATCGTTTCCCATCAAAAGACCCGAGATATACACCTCCCTTCGAAAAGTTATCTCTTTTTTGGAAACCTTCATAAATCTAATCCTTTATTAAGCAAATACTGTGCCAGAATAAAATGGTTAAGATCAGGACCTTTTTATTTTTGATAACAAAAACAAAAAGGGCTTAAAGGTGTTTTCTCACCTTAAAGCCCTTTTATCCCTTTTTTATTAAATTTTTTCCCTATTTTTTACTTCTTCCATTCCCTTTTCCGTTAGCAGGCAACCCGTTCGACCTCTCTGGATTTCTAAAAACCCCTCTTTAGCCAGATTTTTAAGATGCTTTTGAGCGGTTTTTTCGGTTATGGCTATTCCTTCATCTCGAGCCAGGCTTACCAGGGATCTTCTGCCAACACTTTTACCCATCGCCCTGGCTTTATATACAAGTTTTAAAATCTCTCTTTCCGGATCATCGGAAAAACATTCCCCTGGGATCATATCCATGTTCTGGACTGCTTTTTTTGAATTTTGATTGCTCCAGAAAGGAATATCCTCTATTTTTATATCAACCCCATCCATTGCCACCAGGTAATCCAGTGCATTTTCCAGTTCTCGAACATTCCCAGGCCAGTGATAGGTTTTAAAATATTCCAGAACTTCCTTTTTTATTTTCCCAGTAAAATTTCTTTTCTGGAGAAAATAATCAACAAGGGGAGAAATATCCTCTCGTCTTTCCCTTAAAGAAGGAACCCGGAGTTGCAAAACATTTAACCGGTGGTAAAGATCCGCTCTAAAACTCCCTTCTTCAACCGACTTTTCTAAATCTCTATTGGTTGCGGCAATTATTCGAACATCAACGGGAAGTACACTGGTACCGCCGATTTTAAGGATTTCTTTTTGTTGGACCACCCGCAATAACCGGGACTGCATTTCAGGAGAAATGTCCCCAATTTCATCTAAAAATATGGTTCCCTGATGGGCCTGTTCAAAGAGCCCCGGTTTCCCACCTTTTCGGGCTCCAGTAAAAGCCCCTTCCTCGTAACCAAAAAGTTCGCTTTCCAGTAAGCTCCCGGGTAGAGCACTGCAATTAACGGCAACAAAGGGATATTTTTTGCGGGTTGAAGCCCTGTGAATTGCGTGGGCAAAAAGCTCCTTTCCCGTTCCTGTTTCGCCAATAATTAAAACATTTAAGGAAGTTTCAGCAATTCTTTTGGCAATTTCAACGGCATGAGCCATTGATTTGCTTTTAAAAATCAGGTCATCAAAAGAGTATTGTGCGTAATGACCCTTTGCTTCCAGTTGCTGGCGCAATTTCTTTTCTACTTCCCTTACTTTTGTTGCTACCTGGAGAGTTATTACCCCTCCAGTAATCTCTCCATTATTTTCAATACATTGTTCGGTAATAATAATGTTTTGGTGTCCAATCTTGCAGAGTTGGTCTTCTACTTTGCCGGTTTTCCAGGCCAGATTAATCCCTTTCTCTTGAAAAAGATCTCTAACATTCCTTCCTTGGACAGAACCCGCCCGGCGGGAAAAAATTTCTTCAGCAGCCCTATTAAAAACGGTAATATTCTCCTTTTCATCGTAGGTTATGACTCCATCCCCTACTATATTCAAAGTTTCATTAAATAGGTCATTGAGGTTAATCAGCCCTCGCATGGCTGCCTGTAATCCAACACTCCGGGGAATAATCTTCTGTGCATATTCAGCCATTATATCCCTGGTTTCATTATTAAAAAGGTCAAACCTGGTAAGAATATCCACCAGGGTGCTAACGTCAACCACCCGGTCTCCTATATCAATGACTTTTTTTACTCCCCTGGGAACATGTTTTTTCTCCCCGGGGGTTAAGGCAATATCTATCTGGGGAGGGTTTTCCATCTGAGGATAAACCGGGACGGGTTCAATATGCCGGGCCCCAAGTTCATATAATAGGGCAATTGTCTCCATGGCAGCATCCCGTTCATCATTTACCAGCATTAATTTTGTCCCCTGGGGAATCTCCAGAACCTTTTCCCAGCTTTCTTTTAACAGGGTCCTACGAAGGATTATTATTTCCGTTTCCGGCCCTGCTTTCTGGGCAACTTCATGGGCCAGAATGTGGGTGCTGACAATTACGGTATCTGAAGTATTATTGCTTTTAAGCCATTTTTTCTGGGCATAGGGATTAAAAGAAATATAATCTCCCAGGAGGTTTTCCAGTTGCTTTACCAGAATCCCTGCAGTTTTTTCTTCTCTGGATATTAAATCAATTTTCCTTTTCCGATCCATATTCCCACTTCCTTTTCAGGAAAATTAAAATAGATTTTCTTTTCTCCAGGGAAACACAATATGCTAAACAAAAGGATATAATTTTCTTCAACCTGATGCTGACGGTGTTTTTTCTATAAAAGGTAAAAGCAGTTCCAGGGAACAAAAACCTCAGAGAGGGAAGTCCCCCCGTGCTGGTATCTGGCCTGTTCGTATTTGTTTTCTTTTTGAAATCCGTGGTTTATAGAAAACCCATGGTCAGAAAAGGCCAGGACAAGGGAATATTTGGGAAGTTCCTTTAGCAAAGGAATCAGGGTTTTCCTGGTTTGAAAAATCAGGTCTTCAAAAAGGTTATTTAAATCCTTTTTCTCCAGATGAATCTTCTCATCAACAAAATCCAGTTTAAGAATATTGTTTCCGTCCTTTTGACCAAAGCTCAGGTTCTCCGAACTTAAAATCTTTCCTGAAAAACCGCCTTCTCTTAAGGCTTCTATTTGAGTTTCGGTATTAGTCGGGGCCCGGGCAATCAAAGTTCCCCCGTCGATTGTCCGAAGGGTAATTTGTTTTTTAACTTCTTGCCAGATTTCCCCCCAGAGATCTATACGAACCCCATCCAGAAGAAGTAAAAAGGTGTTATCTGTTTTTACTTTTTCGCATAACTTTGGGTATTTTTTCAGGATAAGGGAGCTGATCTCAGTTACCTCTCCCGTCTCAGGGAGAGCATCCCACTTTAAATTTCGGTAAGCATTTTGCATCTTTTTATCGCTTGCAGCAAGGGTCCTGAAAACATCCCGCGATTTAAGATCCAGGGGAATCCGATCCCAGGTTCCTGTGTTTTTAGCCAGTTGTTCCAGCTGGAAATAATTCCTTTCCAACCGTCCTGAATGTCCTGAAAAAACCCTTGCCCACTCTTCAATTTCAAGAAAATCTTCGGTTTTTTTAAGTTCCTCCAAACCCTTTTCCAATTCCAGGTAAGTTCTTGCAAGGTTTAAAATTTCTTTTCGAAGGCTGTCCTCTGTATCTACTGAAGATGGCAAATCATCCAGTTTTGAGATTCTTTCCGTTTCTGCAGCCCGTTTAACCATTCTAACAAGAATTTCTTTTAGCAAAACCCCTGAAACCTTTTCTTTGGTCAAAACCTCCGCTGTTTTTTCCAGGTTATCAAGACCCATTCCATCCAGGATTTCACCCAGGAGATTTCTTCCCTGGATTTGATTATCTATATTCTCCCTAAATTCCGATAGAAACTTTTGATTTTTGATTATGTCATAAAATAAATTCTCCAGGCTTTCTTCATCAGGAGGAATTTTCCCAAGGGAATCTTTGCTTTTTATTTCTTTTTCCCTTAATTCAGAAAGGTTTATGCCATGAGTTGTTTCCCAGCTTTTTATGGCTAAAAACAGGAAAAACTCATCTTCCATTTTTTCCAGGTAAGGAGAAAATTCGGGGTAATTTAGTTCAATATAATTCACTAATTCTCTTTTATGGGTAGTTTCTTTTTCCCCAGTTCCTTCCCGGGACACAACCCTAACATAGGTATTTTTTTCCAGCACACCTCCCCCTTCCAACCATTCCCGGAAAATATTTTCCAGTTGGGAAGGAGAAAAACTGCGATCTACAATGTTTTCATAAAATTCGTCAATATCCCTTTGAACTACGGAAACATCTCCCGCAAGGGCTTTATTAATTCGATTTATTACCTGTTGATTGAGTCTTTTATCAAGTCCACCAACCAATGCCTTGTCTTCAGGGTTAATATTTAAAATATCTCTGAGGGGCCGGGAGAATTTTTTCTCTCCTGCTGCCTCCATATTTTCTACATAGTTAAGAATCTTGTTTTTATTTACTTCCTTTTTTAAAGCCTCCAGGTATTCTCTAATGCCTTCTTCAATGGTTTTTTGGGTTTGCTGCAGAGAAGGCAATTCTACCTCTTCTCCCAGAATGAACCCACAATTGCAAACAGGAATTTCTTCCAGGGTTTCGGGAGAAAAAAGATCGCAACTTCTGGATAGAGCCCTTCCCAG
>PUKG01000145.1 GCA_003550445.1 Halobacteroidaceae bacterium | reverse complement strand
GTCCCACATTTTTTTTATTTAATTCTCCACATTTTGCGCTTCTTTTTAAATGCAAAGTCAATTAACCTCCCCTGTAGTTTGCCTCGATGTTCGAAATTAACTCTTCAATATTTACTTCGTTTTGGGTTCCCTTTTCCATATCTTTTAGCTGGACAACACCCTTGGCAAGTTCATCTTCTCCAATTATCACTGTAAATCTAGTCCCGATCCGGTTGGCAAATTTCATCTGATTTTTGGGGCTGCGAACTAATAAATCCATATCTGCAGAAAACCCTGCTTTTCTTACCATATTTAATATTTTCCAGCTTTCCTTTTGAACATTTTCGTCTCCTATGGTCACAAGGAAAATATCAAGGGGGGTATTTTTATAATTTGCAAAGCTGTTTTTTTCCAACATTAACAAAAATCGATCTAAACCCATTCCAAAACCCATCCCGGGAGCGTTAGGTCCACCCAGTATTTCTGCAAGGCCGTCATATCGGCCCCCTCCAATAATTGTATCCTGAGCCCCAAGTTCTCGGGTTTTTATTTCAAAAGCGGTCCTGGAATAATAATCCAAACCCCTGACCAGAGTGGGGTCAATGGTAAAAGAAATTTCCCTGGAGGTAAGAAGTTCCTGGACCTGGGAAAAATGTAAAGAACAATCCGGACAGAGATAATCAATAATACTTGGTGACCTCTCCTTCAAATCAGCGCATTCCTCGCTTTTGCAGTCCAGAACCCTCAAGGGATTGCGATCGATTCTCTGGGAGCATTCTTTACAGACGGTTTCTTTTTTAAAGTAACTCTTTAGTTCCTCAATATACCCCGGGCGGCATTCACGACATCCAATACTATTCAGGTGGAGAACCCAACCCTTAATTGAAAATTCCTTTAAAATATCGATCCCAAGGGAAATAACCTCGGCATCGATAAGAGGGGTGTCGCCACCAATAACCTCAACCCCAGTCTGATAATGCTGACGATATCTCCCTGCCTGGGGCCTTTCGTAACGAAACATGGGGCCGAAATAATAAAATTTAAAGGGTTGAGGTTCTCCGTGAAGTTTGTGCTCAATATATGACCGGACTACGGGGGCAGTACCTTCAGGCCGCAGCGTAATGCTGCGGCCTCCTTTATCGTTAAAAGTGTACATTTCTTTTTCAACAATATCAGTAGTTCCTCCTACCCCGCGGACAAAAAGGTCGGTTTCCTCAAATAAGGGAGTTCTGATTTCCCAAAAGTTCCTTTGCCTGTAAATTTCCTTAATCTTACTTTCAACCTTGTTCCATACCTCACTGGCGGGAGGGAGAATATCCCTTGTTCCGCGCGGTGCTTTGAGGTTCATACTCTCGCCTCCTAGTTCAACGGATCTTCAAGCATTTCATCCATTTGTTCTTCCAAATCTTCTGGTTCCAACTGCTGTTCTCCAAAACCAAGCTCTTTTTCCAGGTTCTTAACAATTTCTCTAACCTCTTCTGCTTCTTCCTTTTTATCCATTCCCTCTAACATGCGGAGGGTTTGCAGCATAGTATAATAATCATCTCCCTGCAAATCCACAACAGCCATTAAGTTATCCGCAGAGGAACTATAATCTCCTGCTTGTCGCAAAATATCGGCATACGCAAAGTAAAGTTCCCAGTTTTGAGGAAACTTTTCTATTGCTTCCTGATAGGTCTCAAAAGCTTCTTCAGTATCCCCAAACCGGAAAAAGGCCTGGCCTAATAAATTAGAAATCAAGGGATTATCAGGATCTTCAGCCTTGGCTTCTTTAAGATGCTCCAGGGCTTTATCATGCTTGTTTTTACTCATCCAGTAATAACCCCCGAGAATTGAGTGGTGGATTTTAATATCGGCCTGATCTATGGTTTCATCAACCCACTGGTTAAAGTGTGCCTCACTTCTCCTGCTCCAGAGTTCCTGTTCAATCTGTCCTTTCTCCTGTTCATATTTTTCGCCCTCAGCCAGTCGCTTATCCTCAACTTTAATCAGGTGGAAACCCTGTTCGGTTTCAAAAATTTCACTAACTTCTCCCTGGGGCGTTTCAAAAGCAGTTTCAATTAGCAAGGGGTTAAAAGCATCGCCCCTTTTGAAATATCCCAGGTCCCCTCCTTTATCGGGTCCAAGGGAACTATCAGAAAAAAGTGCTGCTGCCTCAGCAAAGTCCATTCCCCCATCGATTTCTGCTTTTGCTTGTTCTATTAGGTTCCTCGCATCTTCTTTTGTTTCATGTTCTTCAAACTTAACAAAGATATTTCTGGCTCTAACTTCTTCAAATTTTTCTTTGATTTCTTCTTCATCAATTACAATCTCTGACCGAATTACCCCTTCAACCTCTTGAAGGAGATTTTGTTCCCAGATTGCATTCCTTACATCTTCTTTTACCTGATCCATTGTCATACCCTGAGCCCTGATTTGCTGTTCGAATTGTTCTCTTTCCATTCCCATTTGCAGGAGATAGCCTTCAATTATTTCTTCTACTTCTTCGTCCCTTACTTCAACTTCAATGCCCCTTGCTTGTGCTTGCTGAATAATAACAACCCGTTCTATAAGAAAATGGAGCAGTTCATTCTGAAAATCCATTATTTGATGGTCCGGTAAACCTTGAAGATAACCCATATATTGTTGGGCAAGTTGAACAAACTCAAACGTCGGTACATCTTCGTCGTTTATGGTTAAAAGGGTATCATCGAGATTAACTTCTCCCAGAGCACCCTGGTCCATTCCCTGGGGTAATTGCTGCTGTCCCCCACCCATAAAACTTGTTATCCCCCACAAAGTTCCACCAAGAGCAAATGTCACAACGACAATAATTATTAAAATCTTACTCGTCTCTCTTAACTTTCGAAAAATCATTAAAGCCCCCCCTAAATTAATTAACATCTAATGTTCCTCTTATTTTAACTTAAGTCCAATTAAACTGTCAACTCAGATAAATGGGTTGTTGTCAACCTCAAAACCAATTGTTGTTTCAGGCCCATGACCCGGAAAAACCCTGACCTCTTTTGGTAAATTAAAAAGTTTATTCCTGATTGAATTTACCAACTCATCCATATTCCCTCCGGGCAAGTCTGTTCGCCCAACCCCTCCAGCAAAAAGAGTGTCGCCGCTGAACAAAAAGTCTCCCCAGAGCACACAAATTCCCCCAGGGGTATGCCCCGGAGTGTGTATAATTTTCATGGACTGATCCTGCCAGGTCCAATCCCCTTCTTCAATAAACTCATCAGCGGGGGGACCAGTTAAAACCCTTCCCCCGGTAAATTGGGAAAGGTTTTTTTCCGGATTGGTAAGCATTTTTGCATCAGAGGAATGAATTAATATCCTTGCTCCCTCTTCTTTTAAACAAGCATTTGCGCCAATATGATCAGCATGCCCGTGAGTATTTATAACACAGTTAACCTTCCAGCCCCGTCGGGAAATAAAGTCCAGAATTTTTTCTCCCTCATCTCCCGGGTCAATTACCAGGGCCTGACCATTTTCCCCAATTATATAACAATTTGATTCAAGGGGTCCAACGACCAATCTTTCCAGTTCAGGCATAAAAATTCCCCCTAGAAATTTTTCTTGCTATCAAGCATGATGGTTACCGGTCCATCATTAAAAATTTGAACCTCCATCATTGCCTGGAATTCCCCTGTTTCAACTTGGAAACCTCTTTCCCTTAACCTGGAAACAAAACGCTCATAATAATCTTCTGCTTTTTTTGGAGGAGCCGCAGAAAAAAAACTCGGCCGCCTCCCCTTGCGACAATCTCCCAAAAGGGTGAATTGTGAAACGACCAGGATTTCACCCTGAATATCCTGCAGAGAAAGGTTCATTTTATCCTCAGAATCTGGAAAGATCCTCAGGTTAATAACTTTTTCCACCATATAATCTATGTCATTTTCTTCATCCTCTTTCTCGACACCTAAGAGTAAAACCAGTCCGCGGTTTATTGCTCCCAGTTCCTCATCGCCTACTACAACCCTTCCTTTATTTACTCTTTGCACTACCGCCCGCACTGTTAATTCCTCCTTGATAAAAAGGCCCCGAAGGGCCTTAATTACTTCTTAATTCTCGTTCCCGCCTTTCCTTCCATTGCCTCGGCAAGACATTCCGGGGAAGTAATCAGGACTTCTTTCCCTCCGTTTTCCAGGAAGGCAATAGCGGCCTCTATTTTGGGTTTCATGCTTCCCGGTGGAAAATGGCCTTCCTCAAGGAATTTTTTTGCTTCTTCTAGAGTCATTTCATCCAGGCCAATCTCGCTTGGTTGATTAAAGTTCAAATAAACCCGATCAACACCCGTAGAAATAACAAATAGGTCGGCTTCAAGTTCTTTTGCCAGGAGACTGCTTGCAAAATCCTTATCAATTACAGCAGGAACCCCTTTTAGTTGATTTCCTTTTTCGGGAACAACAGGAATTCCCCCTCCTCCAACAGCAACAACAAGGAAATCATTATCAACCATGCTTTTTATGATATCCCTTTCCACAATATGGCGGGGAAGGGGTGATGGAACAACCCTTCTAAAGCCTCTTCCAGAATCTTCAACCAGATCCCAGCCCAACTTCTTTTTTTCCTGGGCTTCGGCAGCAGTATAAAAGGGACCTATTGGTTTGGTTGGGTTTTTAAAAGCACTATCCATTGGATCTACCTCAACCTGGGTTACAACAGTTGCAACCTTTTTATCAATACCCTTTTCCATTAAAGCATTGTGAAGTTTTTGTTGAATCATATACCCAATTGATCCCTGGGTTTCTGCTCCGCATACTGCAAGAGGGACTCGAGGAGCCACATCTTTGGCCATTTCAGATCTTAACAGTCCAAAACCAACCTGAGGCCCATTACCATGGGTAATTACCACACAGTAACCTTTTTCAACCATATCAACAATATGGTTAGCGGTATCCTGCACGGCTTCCATCTGATGTTCAATTTCTTGTTTTTCCTTGCTTTTAATTAAAGAATTTCCTCCGACTGCAATAACTGCTGTCTTCCCCATAAAACTCACCCTTTCCAAATAATGTTTTGTTTTATTTAAGGCGGCAAAACCGCTTTATTTACTAATTTGCACTTTCCCGGGTTACATTTAAAACCCCGTCTACCGAAAGGAGTTTTTTCCTAATGTCTTTTAACTGCTGAAGACTTGAAACTTCCAGGGAAATATCAATTAAGGCTGTGTGATTCTCCGAAGCTCGAGCATTAATAGCGGATATATTTAATTTAGCATTGGAAAAAATTGAAGTAATCTCATTTAACAACCCCGATTTATTTATGGCTTTTATTTTTAAATCCACACTATAGGCTTCATCCTGTTGAGAAGCCCAGCGGGCAATTACTGTTCTCCCTTCATCCTTAAGGAGATGTTTTACATTGGAGCAATCCTTGCGATGAATGGAAACTCCTCTTCC
>PUKG01000306.1 GCA_003550445.1 Halobacteroidaceae bacterium | reverse complement strand
CGGTGCACAACAGGAATTGCTCCAGGAAATCCTGGAAGAAATGGCTGTTATTTTAGAGGAGGAGGTTATGAATGGGCAGTTATAATTTTACCCGCCACTTTTTTCCCGATCGGGGCATTCGTCTTTTTCACCTTAAAACAGATAAGTTTAAAACCAACTCCATGAAATGCGTTATTCCTTTGCCCCTGGATCCTGGAACAGCTTCAGCAAATGCCCTTTTGCCCTTTGTCCTTTACAGGGGCTCAGTGGATTTCCCCAGGAGTATTGATTTAATTCGGCGATTGGAAGACCTATTCGGGACAGACTTATCTGTGGATGTCCGGAAAAGAGGAGAGTGGCAGTTAATTGATTTTACACTGGAAACGGTAAACAAAAACTTCCTTCCCGGAAACCGGGATATTTTGCCCGAAACCATTGATATTTTAAGTGGTATTCTTTTTAAGCCCCTTTTGGAAAACGGGAACTTCCAGGACACTTATGTTGAAGGGGAAAAGAGGACTCTAGAAGAGGAAATAATTACACTCAAAAATAATAAAATGGAGTATGCCCTGGAAAGGTGCTACCAGGAAATGTGCCAGGGAGAGCCCTTTTCGGTTTTCCGTTATGGGGACAGGGAAAAGATTAAAGAAATTACTTCCCAGGAACTTCACTCCCATTACGAAGTTGTCCGAAAACAGGCCCCACTATATATTTTTTTCGTTGGGAATGTCTCCTGTGAAAAACTGAAAAAATGGGTTCTTTCTTCCTTCCCTCCTCGGGAGAAAGTCACTGAAATAAAAATGAATGGAATAGAAGTTCCCGCTCGGCCTGAGAAAATTATTGTTGAAAAAGACGCCATTAACCAGGGGAAATTAAACATTGGCTATAGAACTGGAATTAACCGAAAAGATCCTGATTTTCCAGCCTTACTTGTGGCTAACGGTTTATTGGGATCATTTCCCCATTCCCGTCTTTTTAGAACAGTAAGAGAAGAGCATGGCCTTGCTTATTATATTTTTTCCCGCATTGAATCAACTAAAGGATTACTAACTATTTCGGCGGGTATTGACCCTGATCAATTTGAGGAAACAATTGAAATAATTGATGGGGAATGGAAAAAGATTTTAGCAGGTGAAATAGATGAATCTGAAGTTGGTTTTACCAAAAAGGCTTTATGCAGCCAGTTAAAAATCAGCGAGGATAATCCTTTTGACCTAATGGGAATTGAAATGATAAATGCTTTAAATTGTACTGGCCAATCAAGAAAAGAGTTAATTGATCAAATTGAAAAGGTAAAAACCCATGATGTTTCGAGAGTTTTAAACAGGGTTAAAAAGGATACCATTTTTTTCCTGGAACCGGAGGAGGAGAGTTGATGGCGGGATTAAAAGAAACACTTCTTAAGGAAACTCCAAAAATTAAGGAATTTGGTTCAGGTTTAACTGCTGCACTATGGAATATTCCTGGTTACCAAAAAAAGTATGCCCTTTTAGGATCTCCCCTGGGTTCAATTCATACAAAAATAAAAATTCATGGGGAGGAGAAAAAAATCCCCGAAGGGACTGCTCATTTTTTAGAGCACAAACTTTTTGCAGACAAGGAATCGGGGAATCTTTTTGATTATTTTGCTTCCTTTGGAGCTTCATGCAATGCTTATACAAGCTTAACAGGAACCAGTTACCTTTTTTCAACCTCGGAAAACCTTTCCAAATGTCTGGAGTTATTACTGGATTTTGTGCAAAACCTGCATATGACTCCTACTTCAATTCAAAAGGAAAAAAAAGTTATTCTCCAGGAAATTTCCATGTACAAAGACCATCCAGGGTGGCAGGTTTTCTATAACCTTCTGCAAAACCTTTACCATCAGCATCCAATTCGAAATGACATTGCGGGAACAAAGGAAAGTGTCCTTTCTATTGGCGAAGAAATACTAAAGTTTTGCCATGATACCTTTTACCATCCCAAAAGCCTCCTTTTAGCGGTTATTGGAGATTTAGATATGGAAGAAATTATTGAAACCATTGAAAAAAACCAGGAGAGAAAAACTTTTCTTCCTGCTGCTGAATTTGATTTTGTTAACCTGGATGAACCCCAGGAGATACGACAAAAAGAAACCCGGGTAAAATTTAGCATTGGGCAACCAATAATTCAACTTGGTTTTAAAATAAATGATAATCCTTCAGGCGGGAAACCTCTTTTGGAAAGGGATCTTGCCTTTGCTTTATTGTCCGATATTCTTTTTGGTACGGGTTCCCCGGCCTTTTATGAGATGTATGACGAAGGGTTAATCGATGATGGTTTTTCCGCAGGCTTTTCCGGGGAAGAAACCTTTGGTCATTTTATCCTTGGTGGTGGAACAAATCATCCTGAAAAGTTAATAGAACGGCTTTTGGAGATAATTAAAAAAGCCAAAACTGAAGGAATCAGTGAGGGTGACCTGGAAAGGGCCAAGAAAAAAATCTGGGGAGGCTTTATTGCCAGCTTGAATTCCCTGGAAGTTTTAGCAGGCCAGTTTGTCAAAGACTACAGGAGGGGTTTAGAAATAGTTGACCATTTTTCCTCCCTGGAGGGGATAAATAAAGGGCAACTTGAATATCTCCTTACAGAACAGTTGGAAGAGGAAAAGGCGAGCATATCCATTGTGGAGCCTAAATAATGGAGACAATTTCTTTCTCAGAAAGTCTAAGACTGGAGAACCCTCTTTATATTGACCTGAGAACACCTGGGGAGTTTGAAAAGGGTTCAATTCCGGGGGCAATTAATATCCCGGTTTTTTCCGACGAAGAAAGAAAAACATTGGGCTGGGAATACAAAAATATTTCTCCCAAAAAGGCCAGGATTTCTGGTTTGCAATTTATTTCTCCCAAATTACCGGAAATAATTGATAAAATTGATAGGATCAGGGTCAATGGGCAAGTAGTTCTTTTTTGCTGGCGGGGTGGACTCCGAAGCCAGGCAATCCAACAGGCTGGAAACCTTTTGGATATACAAACATACCGAATTAAGGGAGGTTACAAAGAATTCCGGAAATATGTTCTGGAATTTTTTAAAAACTATCAACTACCCGGAAGGTTGATAACCCTCCATGGACTTACGGGTTCAGGAAAAACTAAAATCCTTTCCCAGCTGGCCCAAAAAAACTATAAAACCCTTGACCTGGAAAAAATGGCAGGACATAGGGGATCTGTTTTTGGCCATCTAGGAATAAAAAAATATATTGGGCAAAAGGAATTTGATGCCTGTCTCTGGAAAAAGTTAGTTAGAGTTGGGGAATTTTCATTTTTAATTATTGAGGGGGAATCCAAAAGAATTGGCAGTATTTACCTTCCGGATTTTCTTTTGGGGGAAAACAGGGATCAAGGGGTTAATATTTTTATTTCCACGTCTTTGGAAAAAAGAGTCGAATATATTCTGGAAGAATATTCCCGGGAAACAAATTTAGAGGATTTAGCAATTGAAGGGCAGAATTGTTTACAGAATATTGAGAAAAGGGTTAGGGCAAAAGCAGGTAACTCTGTTTTTGTTGATCTACAGGCAATGCTGGAGAAAAAGGAATTTTTCCATTTTATTCTGGTTTTGCTAAGAGATTATTATGATCCACTTTATTCGGCGTATTTAAAGAATTTTGGGAATTTGACCTGGAAGTTTCGGGTAATGATTTGTCTAAAGCGGTGGAACAAATTTCCGGTTTTTTAGACCAAAAATTCGCTGTTTCTCAAGGAGGGGTTTAAAATGGGTAAAAAGGTTAATTTCAAAGACTTAGATACTGGGTTTGACAAGCACCTTTCTTCTTTTAAATCAACAAAAGAAATTGTTCCTCTTCAGGAAATGATCGGGCAGAGCAGGGCGGTTAAAGCAGTCGAATTTGGCCTTACCATAAAAAAATCGGGGTACAATGTTTTTGTTGCAGGAGCTCCGGGGACAGGGAAAATTACCTACATAAGAAATTTTACTAACAGAAAGGCTAAAGAGGAAAAAACTCCCGATGACTGGATTTATGTCCATAACTTCCAGGCTACCGATCAGCCCACGGCAATTAATATGGCTGCGGGAAAAGGAAGAGTCTTTTGCAAACAAATGGACCAATTAATTGAAGAGGTCCAGATGGAAATCAAAAAGACCTTTGAAGGAGAAGATTATGAACGTCAGAGAAGCGAACTTTTAAAAAAATATAAGGACCAGCAACAGGCAATTATGAGTGATCTGGACCAATCGGCCCGGGATAAGGGTTTTATCATCCAGAGAAAAAGCACGGGGATTTTCACCATTCCCGCAAAAGACGGCCAGCCCATGAAACAGGAAGAATACGATGGTTTAAGCAAGGAAGAGAGGGACCGGCTTTCTGAGATTTCCCAGGAAGTGCAGCAAGAAGTTGCAGATGCAATGCGGCAGGTGCGCCAGGTAGATAGAGAAGCAAAAAAAGCAATGGAAGATCTTGATAAAAATATTGCCCGCCTTGCTGTTGATGATCCCATAAATGAATTGAAAGAAGAATACTCTGAGTATGAAAAGGTTGTCCAGTACCTAAAAGCGGTTAGGGAAGACATAATTGAAAATATTAATGAGTTTAAAGAAACCGATGAAGAAGAGCCCCAGTTACCCTTCCTCGGAAGGCGGCAGGAAGATCCCCGACGGAAGTACAGGGTGAATCTATTCATTGATAATCACGATACCGAGGGTGCCCCGGTAATACAGGAAAGCAACCCAACCTATACAAATTTAACCGGGAAAACCGAATATAGAAATAGAATGGGAGCTATGGAAACAGAGTATACTCTTCTTAAGCCGGGGAGCCTTCATCAGGCAAATGGAGGATACTTAATAATTCAAGCCCGGGATATTTTAAGTCATTATCAGGCCTGGGAAGCTTTAAAAAGATCTTTAAAAAACGAAAAAGTTATAATTGAAAATATTGGAGAACACATGGGGTTTTTGACAATAGCAGCTTTAAAACCCGAACCTATTCCCCTTAATTTAAAGGTAATTTTAATTGGAAGCCCGATTTATTACAACATCCTTTATCATTATGATGAGGATTTTGCCAAACTTTTCAAAGTTAAGGCCGATTTTGATATTGAAATGGAGGCAGACGAAAAGAATATTAATAAACTTGCTTCTTTCATTGCCACCCATTGCCATCAGGAAGATTTGCTTCATTTTGACCGGGATGGTGTTATTTCCATTGGTGAATACAGTTCCCGGATTGCCAGCCATTACAAAAAGCTGTCAACGCGATTCAACGAAATAGTGGAGATAATTTATGAAGCAGAAGCCTATGCCCGACAGGAAGAAAAAACACTCGTAAGTAGAGAGGATGTCGAGAAAGCTATTAAAGAGAGGACCTACCGATTTAACAAGGTTGAGTCAAAACTCCACAATTTGATTGAAGAGGGGACCCTTCTTTTTGATTTTGGCAAAGAGAAAGTGGGGCAGATCAATGGTCTTTCCGTTAGCAATCTGGGGGATTACCAGTTTGGTAATCCGGTAAAAATTACTGCCAATACCTTCCTTGGGAAAGCCGGAATTGTAAATATTGAACGTGAAGTAAAATTGAGTGGAAGGATTCACAGTAAGGGAGTTTTGATCATGAGTGGGTATTTGGGGTATAAATATGCCCAGAAAAATCCTTTATCTTTATCGGCAAGCCTAACATTTGAACAAATGTATTCAGGAATTGAGGGAGACAGTGCATCTGCTGCCGAGCTATTTGCCCTTCTTTCCAGTCTTTCCAATATCCCCATCAAGCAAAACTTTGCAGTAACGGGTTCGGTAAATCAAAAGGGTGAAATCCAGCCCGTTGGAGGTATTACGGAAAAGGTGGAAGGTTTTTTCCATGCAACTCGGGTAAAAGGGATTGAGGAAGGAGCGGCTGTAATTATTCCTGAAACAAATCTAAAGAATCTTTTATTAACAGACGAGGTGAAAAAGGCAGTAAAAGAAGATAAATTTAGCATTTATACAATAAAAACAGTTGATGAAGGAATTGAGTTATTAACGGGGACAAAAGCGGGAGAGAAAAACGAAGAAGGCCATTATCCAGAAGGAAGCGTTAATCAACTTGTAGAAAATAAACTAAAAGAAATGGCCCGGTACCATGAAAAGGATGAAGAAAAGAAAAAGGAAGAAGAGGATAAAGAAGAGGAAAATGAGAATTAAGAAAGAAAAAATGGTGCGGGAAAACTTTCCCGCACCAAAAAATAAAAGGCATTAAAAAAGAATTTAAAAAGGAAGGAGTGTTTTATGGAACAATTAATTTTGATAGTTATTGTTTTACTTGTTATTTTTGGATTTGGAACAGTCCAGCTTCCCATTGATTTTGATTTCCCCCATGAAGCAGAAACCCTGGGGAATATCACTGGAAATGAGAATGTAAGATTTGTTGAAACAGGAGATATAAACCTGGATTTTCAGGGACATGTTGGGGGTAATTCGAGGGTCTATATTGAATCAGAAAGGGGAAATGCTTACCTAAGGTTCCGGGATCAGATTTCAGGAACTGCCGAGGTTCAGGTAAGAAGCCCTCGGGGAGATGTTTATATTGGCTTTGATAAATTTATAACTAGAAATTCCAGGGTTAGAATTGAAAGTGGAGGGAATGTAATTTTTGCCAATGATCGCGCGGAAATCCAGGGGTATATAAACGATAACCTTCTGGAAATTAGAGCCGGGGGAAGAATCTATTATGGTGACGATTCCTTTTTCCGGAGATTCCGATCGGGCTAGGGTTGTGGTTTTTGTTTAGAGATGCCAAAAAACAAGGAAATATTCGAGGTGAAAAAATGTCCCGGGAAAAAGCAGAATGGTTTTTCCAGGAATTGAAGGAATATTACGGGGAACCTGGAACTGCCTTAAACTATAAAGATCCTTTCCAGCTATTGGTAGCGGTAATATTATCGGCCCAGACAACTGATAAGCAGGTTAATAAAATAACTCCCAACCTTTTTACACGTTATCCCACCCCGGAAAAACTTGCTGGGGCAGAACAATTTGAACTAGAGGAATTTATTAGGGGTATTGGGCTTTATCGGAACAAGGCAAAAGCCTTAATAAGTTGTGCCAAAAAGCTTGTTGAAGTATTTCAAAGTCAGGTTCCCAAAACCAGGGAGGAACTAATGTCCCTGCCGGGAGTGGGACGAAAGAGTGCTAATGTTGTTCTTGCAGTCGCTTTTGGCAAAGCAAGTTTTCCTGTAGATACTCACGTTTTCCGGGTTTCAAGGCGGCTTGGTTTAACAAATGGAAAAACCCCAGATCGGGTAGAAGAAGAAATCACTTCAATCTACCCGGAAAAGGATTGGATTATTTTCCACCACTTATTAATTTCCCATGGGAGGACAATTTGTAAAGCAAGGAGACCTCTCTGTCCTGATTGCCCTGTTGGAGAAAAATGTCCCAGCTATCGGGCTTTTTAAGTTGCCAGATAAACCATTTTATGGTATACTTTTTGTGGAAAACTCTATACAGTTGGATGAAGGGAACGGGAGAGTTCCTAATAGGGCACCGAAGGCGTAATCCGAAGTTGGGCCAATTTTGGAGAAACGCTCAGGTTTAAGGACCGTTTCTGGACAGAACTCTGGAGAGACCGGGTAAGGCCGGTCACCGAAGGGGTAATTATAATCTCTCAGGTACCGAGGACAGAGTAGTCGGCCAAAGTTGACTGCTGTGTCCAATTTTATTTTATGGAGGTGTTTTTATTGACCAGAAAGACCCCTCTTTATGAGCGCCACGTGGAGCTGGGAGGGAAGGTAGTTGATTTTGCAGGGTACAAACTACCTGTTCAGTTCGCCGGAATTATTGAAGAACATAAGGCAGTACGGAATGATGTTGGGATATTTGATGTATCACATATGGGGGAATTTGAATTTAGAGGTCCCCAGGCCCTGGAAGCAGTTCAAAAGCTTATTGCCAACAATGCGGCAAAACTGGAAATTAACCAGGTCCTTTATACACCCATGTGTTACCCCGATGGTGGAGTCGTCGATGACCTTCTTGTTTATCGCCTGGATAAAGATCGTTTCCTTTTTGTAGTTAATGCTGCAAATCTTGAGAAGGATTGGGATTGGGTCCAGGAAAATACCAAAGAATTTGATGTGGAGATTGAAAACCAATCCTTCGAAACCGGCCAGGTGGCACTTCAAGGCCCTAAAGCCCAGGAATTACTGCAAAAAATTTATGACAGGGACCTGGGCCAAATTAAGTTTTTCTGGTTGGAAAAGGAAGGGAAAATTTCCGGTAAAGACTGTATTGTTTCCCGGACAGGGTATACCGGAGAAGATGGATTTGAGATTTACGCCAGAAATGAAGACCTTGTAGATATTTTTGATGCTATCTGGGATGCAGGTAAAGAATTTAACCTTCAACCCTGCGGACTGGGTGCCAGGGATACTCTTCGTTTTGAGGCAGCTCTACCTCTTTATGGACATGAGTTGAGCCAGGATATCAATCCCTTTGAAGCCCGTTTGAAAATTTTTGTTGACCTGGAAAAGGGTGATTTTATTGGTCGGGATGCTTTAGTGGAAGTCAGCGAAAAAGGTGTAGAAAAAAGAATTGCGGGAATTGAGATGAAAGATAAGGGTATTCCCAGGCAGGGTTATCCTGTTGAGGTTGATGGAGAAGAAGTTGGCTTTGTAACAAGCGGGACTTTTTCTCCCACCCTTGGAAAGAATCTAGGAATAGTTATGGTGAAAAAGGAATTTGCCAAAGCAGGTAGTAATTTAGATATTAGAATTAGAAAAAGGCTTCTTGGTGCCGAGGTAGTAAAATTACCATTTTATAAAAGGAGGTAGTTTTTTATGTATCCGGAGGAATTAAAGTACACAGATGATCATGAGTGGATCCGTGTTGAGAATGGGAAGGCATACGTTGGTTTAACCCAGTATGCCCAGGAACAGCTTGGAGATGTTGTTTTTGTTGAACTTCCTGACGTTGGAGAAGAATTTGAAATGGGAGATTCTTTTGGGGTAGTGGAATCTGTAAAAACTGTTTCTGATCTTTTCATGCCGGTTGGTGGCAAGGTAGTGGAAATCAATGAAGATCTTGAAGATTCTCCAGAAGCAGTAAATGAGGATCCCTATGGAGATGGCTGGATTGTCGCAATTGAGATTGCTGATAAAAGCCAGCTGGATCAATTAATGGACAGTGAAGCCTATCAAAAAACTTTGGAGTAGGTGGTAAAATGAATCATCAATTTTTGCCCAATAACGAAGAATCCAGACGAGAGATGCTGGAATCTCTCGGGCTGAGTTCAATTGAAGAGCTATTTGGTTGCTGCATTCCGGAAAATGTCAGATTCAAAGGAAGTTTAGATCTACCCAAACCCCTTTCTGAATTAGAAGCCAGAAGACTGTTGACCCAGATTGCTAATGTTAATAAACCGGTGTCACAAATGGTTTCTTTTTTAGGGGGAGGAGTAGCTGATCATTACATTCCTGCTGCTGTTGACCATATTCTTTCCCGCAGCGAATTTTACACCGCCTATACTCCTTACCAGGCCGAGGTTAGCCAGGGAACTTTGCAAAACATTTTTGAGTTTCAATCCCTGATCTGTATGCTTACCGGGATGGATGTTGCCAACGCTTCAATGTATGATGGCGCATCAGCCCTGGCTGAAGCCGTTCTCATGGCTTCTTCTGCTACCCGGCAGGATAAAATTGTGATCAGCCAGACAGTTAACCCCCAGTATAGGGAAACAGTTCAAACATATGCAGACGCTACTGGACTTGAGATTGTGGAAATTCCCCATAAAGACGGCCAAACAGATCTGGATGCAATGGAGAAAGCAATTGATGATAAAACCGCTGCTATTGCAATTCAGAACCCCAACTTTTTTGGGATTATTGAGGATCCCTTTCCCATCAGCAAATTAAAAGAAAAAGGCAAGAAAACTCTTTTGATTAGTGTTGTGGATCCTCTTTCTCTGGGTGTGATAGTTCCTCCGGGGGACTATGATTGCGATATTGCCCTGGGAGAAGGTCAACCCCTTGGGAATCCAATATCCTTTGGAGGACCTCACTTAGGTTTTTTTGCTGCAAAAGAAAATTTGATCAGGAGAATGCCTGGTCGCCTAATTGGCCAGACCAAGGATGTTGATGGTAAAAGGGGTTTTGTTATGACCCTTCAGACCAGGGAACAGCATATCCGCCGTCACCGGGCAACCTCAAACATCTGTACAAACCAGGCCTTAAATGCCCTTGGTGCTGCATCCTATTTAAACCTGATGGGTAAAGAAGGGATCCAGGAAGTTGCCCAGCAGTGCCTGCAAAAAGCCAATTATTTAAAGGACAAAATTGAAGCCCTTCCCGGCTATTCAATTCCCTTTAATGGCCCCGTTTTTAAAGAGTTTGCCGTTAAGGCCAACCGGCCTTTTGAAGAAATTCAGAAGGTTTTGGTGGAAAAAGGATTTTTGCCGGGCATCCACCTTCAGCCTTATTATGATGGAATGGATGACTGGTTTTTGGTGTGTGTTACAGAAAAGAGGACCCGGGAAGAAATGGACCGTTTTGCGGCCGGATTGGAGGGAGTATAAATGAAGGATAGAGACCTGATTTTTGAAAAAACCCGTCCAGGAAAAAAAGGATATTCCCTTCCAGAACTTGATGTTCCACAAAAGGAAAACATCCTTCCAGAAAACCTGCAGCGGAAAAACCCGGCCCCATTACCGGAAGTAGCCGAGGGAGAAGTTCTACGCCACTATATCAATCTTTCTCAACTTAACCACAGTGTAGATAATGGGTTTTATCCCCTTGGATCATGTACCATGAAATACAATCCCAAAATAAATGAGGATGTTGCTCGCCTTCCGGGGTTTGCGGAACTTCACCCCTATCAATCAGAGGATATGGTTCAGGGTGCTTTAAAGCTTATGGCAGAACTGGAAAAGTACCTTTGCGAAATTGGAGGAATGGATAGGGTAACTTTGCAACCAGCGGCAGGGGCCCATGGAGAATTAACTGGTTTGATGCTGATGCGGGCATATCACAAACACCGCGGTCAGGATCAACGGAAAAAAGTTATTATTCCCGACTCTGGCCACGGAACCAACCCCGCTTCAGTAACCATGTGTGGCTATGATACAGTGGAGATCCCATCTGACGATAAGGGTTGCATGGACTTAGAAGCCTTGAAAGAGGTTCTGGATGATAAAGTAGCAGGGATAATGCTGACCAATCCCAATACCCTTGGCTTTTATGAAGAAAATATAAGTGAAGCCTGCAGATTGGTTCACGAAGCAGGCGGGTTGCTTTATTATGATGGAGCAAACGCCAACGCTATAATGGGGTATTCTCGTCCGGGAGATATGGGCTTTGACATTCTCCACTTTAACCTGCATAAAACTTTCGGAACTCCCCACGGAGGGGGAGGCCCCGGTTCAGGTCCAGTAGGAGTTAAGGAAAAGCTTGTTCCCTTCCTTCCTACACCTATGGTTGAAGAAGAAGACGGTAAGTATTTCTTTGACTATGATAGACCTCAGTCAATTGGCCGGGTTCGTTCCTTCTACGGTAATTTTGGAGTCCTGGTAAAAGCATTCACCTATATCAGGATGATGGGAGCCAAAGGTCTAAAACAGGTCAGTGAGGATGCCGTCTTAAACGCAAATTATATAATGGAAAAACTGTCAAAATCCTATTACCTGAAATACCACCGCAATTGCATGCACGAATTTGTTCTTTCCGGTAAAAAGCAAAAGGACGAACATGGAGTTACAACAACGGATATAGTTAAAAATCTCCTTGATCATGGTATCCATCCACCAACAGTTTATTTCCCACTTATTGTTGAGGAAGCCATGATGATTGAACCAACTGAAACGGAAAGCAAAGAAACCTTGGACAAATTCATTGAAGTAATGGAAAAGATAGCAAAAATGGCCGAAGAAGATCCCGAAAAACTAAAAGGAGCACCTTACACTACTCCGGTAAGGCGACTGGACGAAGCAGGAGCCGCCCGTAATCCGATTTTAAAGTGGGAACCGGAAGAATGAAATTAAAAAGGGGACCGGCCGCAGAGAACCAACTGCGGCCGGCTTCTTTAATCACGGGGCCAGACCCTGTTGTTTTTTTTAGCCCAAGTAAGACTTTACCGGTTTCTGTTTCGGGAGAAAAGTGCTCTCTTGATTGTGCTCATTGCCAGGGTCATTTTTTAAAAACCATGACTCCCTGGGCCGAGGTTTTGGAACAGGGAACAAGAGATAGGCGGAGTTTTTTAATTAGCGGTGGGTGTGATAAAGAAGGAAGGGTTTTCCTTCCTCCCGAGAAAGATTTACCCGGCCTCGCGGAAAGAGGGCGGTTAAATTTCCATGTAACTTTAATTGATGAAGATCAATTGGAAATTATTACCCCCTGGGCCCATACCATCTCCCAGGATCTGCATGGAGATGACAGAGTAATCAGGAAAATTTTGGGCCTGGAAAAATCTTTTAAAGATTATGCTGCGAGCTATAAAAGAGTTTGGTCCAGGGCAAGGGTTATACCCCATGTTTTAATTGGCCTTGGGGGAGAAGAGTTTGAAGGTGAAAGGAAGGTTATAAAGCTTCTGGGGAATTATCCTCCACCGGCGGTAATATTTCTGGTTTACCTACCCCTGATTAAATCTCCCCTAACACCTAAAAAACCGCCAGCCCTGGAAAAAGTTATTAACTTTTTGGGGTGGGCAAAAGAAGAACTGCAGGGGGTTCCGATGGTAATGGGGTGCATGCGACCGGGAGGAAAATACCGAACAGAACTGGATAACCAGGTAATAAAACTAGGTTTTTCCGGGCTGGTTCAACCCTCCTGCATGGTTCAGAGCCCGATTATTAGCAAGGAGTGCTGTGCATTATGGGATTGGTAGGTGTTTCCAGCGGAACCGCCGCGGTTCTGGGCCTAAAAAAGACAAAAAATGATACCCTGCCAACAACTGCTTATCTTTTGCTGGGTACGGGCTGCCGAAACCACTGTCATTTTTGTCCTCAGGGAGCGGCAAATTTAGGGGAGCGAAATTTCCTTTCTCGAATAACCTGGCCCCAATTTGAGTGGGCCAAATTATTCCCCCTCCTGGTTGAAGCCGCAAAAGAGGGAAAGATAAAAAGGGTTTGTTTTCAGGTGACGGATTCGGGGGAAAACTTTTCTCGACTGGTTCAATACGGGGAAGCACTTACTGAAAAGGGGATTTCTGTTAATTCTTCCTGTGTTGTGGAGGATGTTGAAAAGGCAAAGAAACTAATGGAAATTGGTTTTGAGAAAATTTCCCTTGCCCTTGATGCTGCTACCCCCAAATTATTTCGCAAAATAAAAGGCAGGGATTGGGATACAACCTGGAGGAACCTTAATGAGTTTAATATGCTTTTTCCCGGCAGACTATCCACCCACCTGATAGTTGGGATGGGTGAGACCCATAAAGAAATGATTGAAATCCTTTTTGAACTTTTGAACAAGGGTATTACCGTGGGTCTCTTTGCTTTTACTCCAATTAAAGGAACCCCTATGGCTTTAGAAAAACCTCCAGAAATAGAATATTACCGGAAGATACAGGTGGCGAGGCATCTTTTTATGGACCAAAAAATTTCTCTGGAAAAACTTAGTTTTTTTCGGGAAAACCTTGTTGACTGGGGATATTCAACCAAATCCCTTATAAATTGGATTAAGCCTGATTACTTTCGAACTGCTGGGTGTAAAGATTGCAACCGGCCCTATTATAATGAACGGCCTTCGGGAGTAATTTATAATTATCCCCGGGAATTAAATGCTGATGAGTTTATTAAAGCAATAAAACAAACCCTGGCCAATACGAAACAGGAGGGTACTCTTGATGAAGAAACAATCCTGGAGACTTATAATCGATGGACCTCTTAAAGGAAAAAGAAATATGGCAATTGACGAGAGCATGCTTGTTCATTGCAGTGAAAACCAGATTCCTACCCTCAGGTTCTATAAATGGGATCCTGCATGCTTAAGCCTTGGTTATTTTCAAAAAACCGAAGAGATTGACCTGGAAAAATGCTCAGAACAGGGTATTGATGTTGTTCGACGTCCTACCGGGGGAAGGGCTGTTCTTCATAAAAATGAACTAACCTACAGCGTAACAATCCCTTTAAGTATTCTTCCGGGAAAATTGATTGAAACCTATCAGGTTTTAAGTACTGCCTTAACAGAAGGATTAAAACAGGTTGGCCTGCCTGCTCAATTGACTCCTGCCCAGAAAAAACTGGAAACAAACAGTGCTGCCTGTTTTGATGTTTCCAGTTCTTATGAGATCAACTCTAACGGAAAAAAATTAATTGGGAGTGCCCAAACCAGGAAAGGTGGAGCATTACTCCAGCACGGTTCGGTACCCCTTTTCAACTATAATGAACAACTCACTCTACTTCTTTCCATGCCCCCTGACAGAAGGAAGGCTTTACAACGGGTTTTGAATAAAAAAGCATCCAGCTTGGGGGAAGAGGGCTTTCCCTGCATTGAAGAAAAGTACCTGGAAAACCTTGTACCTTTGCAGGAAGCAATCGTTAAAGGGTTTGAAAAGGTTTTGGGTATCGATTTTTATGAAGGAAAAATTGAAGGAGAAGAGGAAGAACTGGCAAAAAATCTAGAAAATGAAAAATACTCATCTCTGGATTGGATTAAAGGGAAGGAGGGCTAAAATATGCCAGATTATGATATTATTATTCTTGGTGGGGGACCTGCGGGATATATGGGAGCATTGCATGCCGCTCAAAAAGGGGCTCGGGTTGCCCTGGTTGAAAAAAAATACCTTGGGGGAACCTGTTTGAACTGGGGGTGCATTCCAACCAAGACCATGGTTGAGGGAGCCCACATTATGGCTTCACTGGAAAAAGGGAAAAATTATGGTCTGGAAGTCTCAGGTGTGGATTTCAAGCTTTCCGGGTTGGTTAAGAAGAAAAATGAAGTTGTTCTTAACCTTCGGAAAGGAATTGCCAGTCTAATTAAAGCCAATAAAATTGATTTGTTTGAGCAAAAAGGCAATGTTACGGGGACAGGAGAGATTAAAGAAATTACCCTGGGGAATGGTGATAAAATAACCGGGAAAAAACTCCTTTTAGCTACCGGAAGCCAGGTGGCAATTCCTCCCATTCCCGGTTTGAACGAAACTCCTTTTTTAACAAGTGATTCTATTCTCGACCTGGAAGAAATGCCCGAAGAGTTAATTGTAATTGGAGCTGGAGTAATTGGTTTAGAAATGGCGGGAATTTTTAATAGTCTTGGATCAAAGGTAACTGTTGTAGAAATGATGGACCAGATCCTTCCGGGTCTTGATAAGGAAGTTGCCCAAAGGGCCAGAATTTTCCTCAAGAAAAAGGGGATAAATATCGAGACTCAGGCCCAGGTCCAGAAAATTGAAAAAGCCGGAGATAAAGAAATCCAGGTTCATTACCAGAAAAAGAATAAAGAGAATTCGGTGAAAGGTTCACATCTTCTGGTTGCTACCGGTCGGAAACCGGTATATTCTGGTCTTGAATTTCTGGGGGAAAATCCTGAGGTCAGGGTAAACGAATACTTAGAAACCGATTGGGATGGAATATATGCTGCGGGTGATTTAATTGGGGGTTATCAACTTGCTCATGTTGCCTATCACGAGGCAATTGTAGCAGTAAATAATATGCTTGGTGAGAAAGAAAAAGTTGATTATGCAGGAATCCCCAATTGCATTTTTACCGATCCTCAAGTAGCCTGTTCAGGCCTGAGTGAAGAAGAGGCAAAGGAAAAAGGATATGAGTATGAAACCACAAAATTCCCCTTCAGTGCCCTGGGTAAAGCGGTAGCCTCTTCAGATCCTGAAGGAATGGTCAAACTAATTGTAGAAAAAAACAAACAAACCCTTTTGGGAATTCACATTGTAGGCCGGGAAGCTACTGAGATAATTCATCACGGCGCCGGAGCAATTAGAACGGGACAAACTGTTGATAAACTGGCAAAGACAATTTTTGCCCACCCCACATATAGCGAAGGGCTTGGAGAAGCCTACCACATGACTCAAGGTCATTTTTACCACACTACAAAATAAGCCGCTTTTTGCGGCTTTTTTATTTCAAATGTTTGATTTTTGAACAAAGGGATTATTCCGGAACTGTCGAATAAGTCTTAATGGGGGTGCAAGAATGGCAAAGTTTGTTTGGTTATTTGTTTTCTTATTGCTTTTTTCCGGGATAGTCCTTCCTTTGCAAAAAGCGCACGCAGAAGATGCTTTTTATGAAGCCCTGGAAAATGCCCAGATAGCCTATAAAAGGGGAGAGTTGGCTGCCAGCACCCTTTTGCTTAATTATGCCCTCAGTAAAAATCCTGGAGCAACCCGGGTTTATGTTGACCTGGCGGGAATATTCCTGGAAAAAGGGGAACCCGAAAAAGCCAGGGAAATTCTGCAAAATGGCCTGGAGAAAGCTGATGAAAAAGACAGGATCAAAGGCGAGTTAATTCGACTGGAGGTCATTTCTGACCGGGGTTTTATTAACCTGGAAGAACTGGAATCTGCAGATGTTCGAGATTTTTTCTTTTACCGGGGTCTTCATTATCACCAGGATGAAAACTGGGAAAAAAGTATTGAAGATCTCACCAGGGCTTTGGAGTTTGACCCCAATTTAATCGCCGCCTATTATTTCCTGGGCATAGCCCATTTTGAAATGGAAAACTGGGAAGAGGCAGAAAGGGTATTAACATCAGGATTAAGGCGGGATTCAAGTTTTACGGGGATAAACCTTTTGCTTGGTCACCTTGCCTTTGGCAGGGATGATTACCATAGTGCCTATAACTTTTACCTTAGGACCCCTGCGAACTTGCGAAGCAGTTTAGTACGTGAGAGAATTTCCTTTATCCAGGGTTTGCTTCCCGAAACTCCCGATGAACCTGATTATGACAGGCGAAAAGAACCCGTGGACTTTCAAAGGGTTGAGCCAGTAATTGATGAAAATATCCCTGTTTTAAGGGTTGCTCTTTTGACTCAAGGTTTGCAGGTTAGTTTTCAGGCCGGTGCCCCCTTTTCCCTGAATACAATGGACGGTGAAGAACTATTCCGGGGAGAAGAGAGAAAAACCTATATTATGGATTTTCGGGGAGGAACCTTTTATTTAAAAAACCTTGATGGGGATGAGCTTTTCTCCACAAGCCAACAACACCGATTGGACATCGATGACCCCGAAATGCCCCTTCATATCTTTGATGTGGAATATGGGGAAGGATATTTTTGGGCTGGTAGAGAAGATAGGCAGTATAGGGGCAACTTTATTTTCGAATCCCGGGATGAAAACAGATTTTTCTTCATTAATGAAGTTAATGTTGAAGAGTACCTTTATTCTGTAATTCCTTCAGAAATGCCTGCTTCCTGGCCAATGGAAGCCTTAAAAGCCCAGACCATTGCTGCCCGCAGCTATACCCTTAATCGTTATTATCGAAACACAAGTGCCCGGTACCACCTTGTTGCCTCTGTTATTAATGCCGCTTACAACGGGACTTATTGGGAACATCCAAGAAGCACACAGGCAGTTGATGATACCAGAGGTTTGATTGCAACCTATCGAGGTCTGGCAATTGATGCAGTTTACAGTTCTAATTCAGGTGGCATTACTGAAGATGGCGCTCTGGTGTGGGGTGGAGATGTTCCATACCTCAGAGGACAGACAATTTTCCCCGATTATTACGAATTGGATTTGCTTCCATCTGGTTTATCTGATTGGTTAAGGGAACGCCCCCCATCCTTTTCCCGGGCCGAGAATTATGGATCAGCTACCAGCTATCGCTGGACCAGGGTATTATTACCCCATGAACCTCCAGTTGCCAGCAGGGTAGGGCCCATAAAAGAAATTATTCCTCTGGAAAGAGGGGACAGCGGCTTTGTAAAAACTGTTTTGGTTCGCGGAGAAAATGGTGAGGAAACCATTTCCGGGGACAGGATCAGAGGCCAATTAGGAGGTTTAAAAAGTAACGTTTTTATGGTGGAACCACTTTTTAATGAGCAGGGCAGCCCCCAGTATTTTTTAATCTGGGGAGGGGGCTGGGGACATGGAGTAGGTCTTGACCAGACCGCTTCAGCCCAAATGGCCGCTGATGGTTTTGATCATTCGGAAATAATTAAGCTGTTTTATCAAGGAGTGGATTTAGAGCAACGATATTAAAAAGCGGAGGAGAGAAAATGCAGAAACTCAAAACAATAGGGTTTTTAGCCTTGATTTTTATTCTGCTGCCAGTGGTAGGTTTAGCGGAAACGGAACAACCGGTTTTAAAGTTGGGGATGGAAGGTAGTCAGGTTGAAGAATTACAAAATTTACTTAATGCCCTTGGTTATAATATTGAGGTAGACGGGCATTTTGGTCCCCAGACCAAGACAATTGTGGAAGCTTTCCAGGCAAGCTTCTATTTAGAAAGTGATGGAGTTGTAGGAACTGAGACCTGGGAGGTTTTGCAGGAAGCAAAACCTTTCATCAGCTATGTAATCAGCCCCGGAGAGACCCTTTCCAGAATAGCCCAGAGTTTTGACACTACAATTTCGGCAATTAAAATTGCCAACGGACTAAGTGGGGATAGAATTTACGCTGGACAGGAAATTATTATTCCCCGTTCCTGGATGGGTGGAGGGGATGATAACCCTACAGCCCAAACAATTCGTTACCGGGTGGAAAGAGGAGATACTCTATCCGGAATATCCCAGCGTTTTGGGGTATCAGTTGCAGAAATTCGAGAAAAAAATAATATGGCAGGAGACTTAATTGTAATCGGGCAAACCCTGGAAATACCCAATCCAGGAAGTGTTTCAGGTTCATCTGGTTCAGGAAACTATGTCTGGCCAGCCAGGGGAAGAATAACTTCTCCCTTTGGCTACAGAACCCACCCTGTGCAGGGAACAAGGCAGTTCCACAGTGGGATTGATATTGCCCTTTCCAGGGGAACTCCTGTAATGGCTACTGCCGGAGGTCTTGTGACAACCAGCGGTTGGGAAGGAGGCCTGGGACGGACCATAATTATTGATCATGGAGATGGTTATTCAAGTCTTTATGCTCACAACGAACAATTACTTGTAAGAGCGGGGGCGTATGTTGTTCCCGGCCAGGTGATTGCTTTAAGCGGAAACAGTGGTGTTAGTACCGGTCCCCACCTTCATTTTGAAATCAGGAAAAATGGAGAACCCGTTGACCCACTCAGGTACCTGCCTCCAAGATAGAAGGTGATGTTAATGGCCGAGCGTGTTTTTGTAGGGTCCTGTTCAGATTATAACCTGGACGAAATAAAAAAAATATTGGCTGAGGGTCTTAAAACTCTAGAACTCGACCCTCGTCTTTTTTTTGCAGGAAAGTCCTGTACTTTAAAACCAAATCTTTTAATCCCAAAAAAACCGGAACAGGGAGTTACTACCCACCCCACAGTTATCCAGGCAATGGCTGAACTTGTCCTGGAAAATGAGGGCCAGGTGGTTATAGGGGATACTCCAGGTGGTCCTTTTAATAAGCCATATTTAAAAGCACTTTACAAAACCACCCAGATGGAAAAAGCAAGTCTTGAATCCGGGGGAAGTTTGAATTACGACACTGAAGAGGTGGATACACCTTTTCCTTCCGGCAACGTAATGAAAAGGGTGGGAATTGCCAGATTTATTAAAGACGGGGACCTTTTAATTAATATGGCAAAAATGAAAACCCATGGCCTGACAAGGATGACCGGAGGGGTAAAGAACTTATTTGGGGCAGTTCCAGGGATGCAAAAAACTGAATACCACATGAAAATGAACGAGATTAACCATTTTTCCACCCTCTTGGTTGATATTGCCAGGCTTCTTAATCCCCCTTTGACAATAATTGATGGTATTCATGCAATGGAAGGCAATGGTCCTTCGAGCGGGACTATCAAAAAAGCAGGGAAAATAATTATGGCCAAGAATGTTTTTGCAGCAGATGTAGTTATGGCCAGGATAATGGGAATTTCGCCTTTACAAATCCCGACCATTAAAGTAGCTAAAGATCTCGATTTGCCAGGGGATTTAACCGATGTAGAGGTTTTTGGGGATATGGGAAAAGAGAAATTTATTTTTCCCCAGGGGAAAAGGGAAATAACCCTTTTCAGCCGGATTTTCCCTAAAAAATGGGTGCCAAGAATTCACAATGTTCTTCAGGCCGTTCCTGTTTTTGACCGGGCAAAATGTGTTGGCTGCGGGATCTGTGCCCGGCACTGCCCTCCAAAAGTAATTAGCGGAACGGAGGATAAAAACCCTAAAATTGATCTTGATGGTTGTATAAGGTGCTTTTGCTGCCAGGAGCTTTGCCCTTATGAAGCGATAAAAATTTACCGGCCCCTTCTGGGAAGAATAATTTTCCGGTAAAAATAAGCTTTTAATACCGCTCTTTTGGGCGGTTTTTCTTTTTACCAAAAAAAAAGACCGGTTTCCTTTTAGAAACCAGTCTTTATGATATATTAATCAGTTACTTCTGTAAGCCATGCGTTGTTCTTCCTGGATATCTTCAAGGGAAATACCGCTCATGGCTTTTCCTAACCCCTCGGAAATACTCGCTAAAGAAGCAGGGTTTTTAAAATCCTGAACTGCTTTTACGATGGCTCGGGCTCTTTTCTCCGGGCCTTCGGACTTAAATATTCCTGAACCTACAAAAACTCCATCACAGCCAAGCTGCATCATGAGAGCAGCATCAGCAGGAGTAGCAACTCCTCCAGCTGCAAAATTTAAAACAGGTAGCTTTCCCTTTTCGTTTACCAGTTTTACAAGTTCCAGAGAAACCCGGAGGTCTTTTGCTTTGGCCGGGAGTTCATCTTTTCTTAGATTGGCTAATTCCCTCATTTGGGAAGAAATCTTCCGCATATGACGGACGGCTTCAACAATATTCCCCGTTCCAGCTTCACCCTTTGTCCGGATCATAGCAGCCCCTTCACCGATCCGCCGTAAGGCCTCTTCCAGGCTCCGGGCACCACAAACAAAAGGAGTTTGAAAATCTCTCTTGTTAATATGATGCTCTTCATCGGCAGGGGTTAAAACTTCACTTTCGTCGATAAAATCAATATTTAGAGCTTCCAGAATCTGAGCTTCCACAAAATGTCCGATCCGGACTTTGGCCATAACGGGAATAGAAACCGCT
>PUKG01000097.1 GCA_003550445.1 Halobacteroidaceae bacterium | reverse complement strand
TCCTACCCTTGCTTTGAAAACCAGGAGCAGGTACCCCGGATATCTTTGCCGGGAAAAATTTAATGCTCGTTGGGTGGAAATGGAAACGGAAAGTGGTTTGCTATGGCAGGGGATAGCACAGGATATTGATCCTGGAAGGGATGAGTTTAAAGGTTTGAAAATAGGAATTAGCTATTTAACTCTCCCCGGAATTCCGGTCCTTGCTGTTAAATTTTCCCTGAAGAATGAAACCCGTTATTCTTTCAGGGTGAATCCCCGCCTGGTAATCTTTCCCAACAGTGAATTCCTTACCCAGGGATCAATCCTGGAAACGGGCCGCGGCAACAGACAAAGGAAAAGGGTTTTAAGAGAAATGGAAGGTGCTGCAGGGTGCCTGGACTGGTGCAATTTAAAGGGGAAAGAGGAAATTACCTTTGCAGTTGGGCCCGAAGAGGGAATTTACTTTAACGAAATTCCTCATCCCTATCAATATCTTTTAAGTTCAAGTTTTCAGGATCTGAAAAAGCTCGGCCCCCAGGAACAGATATCCCTTAAACTCTTTGGGTTTTTCGGTGAGAAAGGGGAACCGGGATCTTTTTTCCACGACCTTGCTGGCCGGTTTAATATAATGGAGGACAACTGAGTCTTTCCGCGAATTTGAATATAATAAAAGGGAAAAAGGAGGTAAAGATGAAAAAAAAGGGATTGATTTTTACGGTTCTTTTTTTGGTGCTGGTTTTTAGCTCGACTTCTGTGCTTGCCCTGCAGCTTCCCTGGGTATCAACCCATGGAGGAGAGGTAAGCCTGATGGTCGTTGGTGATAGAGGAGTAGTTCTGGGGGGAGAATATGGAGTAACCCAAAACCTTGCTTTTTCCGGCCGAATAGGAGGCCCTTACAGCAGGTTTGGGGTTAAAGTCCAGGCTCGGCCCTCCCTATCTGTTATCGGGGGTGTTTCCAGGGGACAAAAGTTTTACCTGGGTTTTAACGCGGCTCGATCCTTAAACGACGATTTTCTGGGAATAGCTGAAGCGGCACTTGTCACCGACGGAAGTAGCTTCTCCCTTGAGTACCAGGTGGGAGTCAGGTACACGGTAAACCCGAATTGGGACTTAAGGGGCGGGGTAATAAGCAGAGATCTTGATTTTCCCCGACTCCAGGTAGGAGGAGCGTACAGGTTCTAAATTAAAGCGACAAAACGGAGGCGAAGGCCCATGACCGGAATATGCACCTGGAATTTGCGTTTCCTGGGGGTAAATTCGCTCAAAGAAAAAAGGAAAATTCTAAGAAGTTTTCTGGATCGGATCCGCTGCCGCTATAATGTTTCAATTGCAGAAGTAGGAGCCCAGGATACCTGGCAGAGTGCAGTGATAGTTGCTGCCCATGTCTCCAATGACCGGCGCCACATTGAGCGGACCATCCAGCAGCTAACCTCGATTATTGAGCGGGAATGCGAGATTATTAACCTGGAAATCGAGTATATTTCATAGAGGAGGAAAATAATGCAAAAGCGAAGCTTTGGGCCCGACGGAATTGAAATTACCCCTTTATCATTTGGGGCAATGCGGATTCCCCACGAACCAAAGAAAGCAACCCCAATAATTCGAAAAGCAATTGACCTGGGGATTAATTATATTGATACCGCTCCCTTTTATTGTGATCACAAAAGCGAAGGATTGGTTGGGGAAGCCCTCAAAGATGGCTACCGGGACAAGGTTTATATTTCAACTAAATGTCCCGTAGGGATGGAAGATGAATATGACCTGGATGAGCTTTTAGAACAATCCTTAACCCGCTTGCAAACAGATTATATTGATTTCTACCACCTGTGGAGTTTAAACGGAGAAAAATACCGGGAAAAGGTTTTAGGCCCCGGAGGCTTTTTGGAAAAGGCCGTCAGGGCAAAGGAAAAAGGCCTGATAAAAAATATTAGTTTTTCCTTTCACGGAGAGGTTGAGGATTTAAAGAAGATAATTGAAGATGGCCACTTTGCGACAATGCTGGTCCAATATAATATCCTGAACCGGGAGAATGAAGAAGCTATTTCCCTTGCCCGGAAAAAAGGTATGGGAGTGGCTGTGATGGGACCTGTAGCGGGGGGACGTCTTGCCAGGCCTTCAAAGGTTATCGAAGAAATGCTGCCCGAAGGAGTTAGCACTTCTGCTGAACTGGCCCTTAGGTTTGTCCTGGCTAATCCCAATGTAAGTACCGCCGTTTCCGGAATGGAAGACATCTCCATGGTAGAAGAAAACATTGATACTGCTTCCAGGCCTGAACCGTTAAGCCAGATAGAACACGACAAAATTAAAGCAACAACAGAAGAACTTAAAGCACTTGCTCAACTTTACTGCACCAATTGTGGTTATTGTATGCCCTGTCCCCATGACGTCAATATTCCCGCAAATTTTCAGCTAATGAATTATTACCGGGTATATGACCTGAAGGATTATGCCCGGGAAGTTTACCAAAAGATGGAAGATGGAGAACGTTTTGTTCCCCAGGGAAAAACCGCTGAACATTGTATTGAATGCGGGGAATGCCTTGATAAATGCCCCCAGAATATTGAGATCATTGACCAGTTAAAAGAAGTAAAAGAAGCATTAAAAAAATAGGCCCGGTGTGGGCCTATTTTTTTATGCTTTTAGTTTCGTCTTTGAAAAGCTGAGATTAAATCCGTTTGTGACCTTTCGGTAAGTCCAAGCTTTGGTAAATCCCTTTCCAGATCTTCCGGTGTTCCATAACCCATAATATAACCGTTTATTCTGGCTACCGCCGTTGAGTATACCAGATCGTTAAAATCAGGGTAGATTTCTCTTAGTTCACCCATCAGCCTCCGGTTTGCCTGAAGATAATATTTTTGATGGTAATCCTCGGCATTATAGAAATTGGAGTAGGGTTCAATGGCAGTAAAAACAGTTCTATCCGTTTTGGCAGCAATTTCATCACGGGTTTTTTTAGCAAGCTCTTCCTGCTCGGAATCATGGAAAAAAACTACAGCCCTGTACTGACGGGAATAGGGGTAAGATGATGGGTTGTGATCTGCCCAGAAAATTTCCAATAGTTCGGAGAAAGAAATTTTTTCTGGGTCAAACTTTATCTGAAGAGTCTCGGTATGATCTCCCATATTCCTGTAGGTTGGGTTTTCTGTTGAACCTCCAGCATAACCAACAACGGTACTAATTACTCCATTTAATTGCCCGAACCGGGCATCAGGGCCCCAGAATCAGCCCAGGGCAAATGTTGCAAGTTCATAATTTTCATTGGTTTCCTTGTCAAGGGGGGGAATTTCTGCCTGCACTTCATACACCTCCTGAGAAAAGGCTACTAACAGGAGAACTATAATAAAAGCTCCAATTGCAGCAATTTTTAACATCCTGTTTCCTCCTCAGTTTTTACTTCCTCTATTATACCCCTTTTTAATAATAATTACCATTACTAATTTATGCCCTTTTTAGCCTTTAAAGGGAGGAAAAAGGCAAAAACGGCTGAAAGGAAGAATGAAACGAGGGCAAACAGGATTGAATAGAGATAGGTACCCGAAATATCGTAAAGAAATCCACCCATGAATGTTCCAAGTGCAGGTCCTGAGCCCATACAGATCAGGGTTGCTAACCCCCAGATTTTCCCCAGAGAAGCCCGGCCAAAAATGGCCCCCGCATAACCCGCAACGCCCCCTGGTTCAATTGCCCAGTAAACCGTAAAAAGGATAGCAGAAATGGCCCCGCCCAGAAGGGAAAAACTTGTTGAAAAAAGGAGAATGCAGGCAATTACCCCGGAGAGGGGAGCGAAGATAAGCATGATTTTTCTGCCCCGGGCTTCTTTCTCCTGCTTTGCCACAACCCGATCTGCAATTACCCCCATTAAAGGCATTAAAACAATACCGCTGAGTCCAATTAGAACATACAAATTGGTTGCGGTTCCCAGGGGCAGGCCGATTTCCCGAACCCAAAACATAACAACCTGGGTCCAGATCAAAAATTCTCCCACCAGACTGAAGAAAAAAGCAAGGATAGCTCCCCAGATGGCAAAGGAGGAATAGGCCTGCTTCAGAGTCCAGGTAGAACCGGGTAAAGGCTTGGTCCCGCCTCCTGGCTGCAGGCCGTAATTTTCCGGGTTCTTTTTACTGAGTAATGTGGCCAAAAGAAGGGATCCCAATATTACGAGGCTTAAAGCCTGCATTGCGGCACGCCAGTCAACGGTTGTAAGAATGTTTTCCACTCCCAGGCTTAAAATAACCTGGGAAACAGGTGCTCCCATAAAAGCCCAGCCCCACATTCTGGCGTAATTTGGGCCCACGAACCATTTCCGAACAGAAACCGTTGAGGAAACCCAGAGCATTCCGGTTCCGATCCCCGCAAAAATTGCATAAGAAGCAAGGTAAGCAGGATAGGTTTGAACCTGGCTGGTTAAAAAAAAGCCCAGAGCTCCAAATACTGCCCCGACTGCATAAGCCGGGCGCGGTCCCCAGCGGTCGATGATAACTCCGCTGGCAAAAGCCGTTAAAGCATAGACTGTCATCATCAGGGAATAACCAAGGGACACCTGCCCTACAGTCCAGCCCAAATCTGCCTGCATGGGATCAAGAAGAACGGAAAAAGTAGCCCGGTAGCCAAAAAGGCAAAAAACGGCAAGCCAGGCTGAAGCAATTACCTGGAAACCAAGTTTTTTTTCAGGGTTTAACATAATTTCCCCTCCGTTTTAGCAATTTATCTGTGGTTAACTTTGCCATTAAAGGTTCTTTTCGTTATAATATTAATAGCCTGTTAAAAGGAGTTGTTATTCAATGGAGTGTCCTCAAATAGGAAAAAATATGGATATGTGCAACTGCACCTATGAGCCCTGTCCCCGTAAGGGAAAATGCTGTGAATGTATTTCCTTTCACCGCAGGTCAAATCAGCTCCCGGCTTGCTTTTTTTCTGCGGAAACGGAGAAAACCTATGATCGTTCTTTCCAGGCCTTTATCCGGGAGAACTCCTGAAAATGGACTCGATTTATGTTGAGAGAATAAAAAATAAAGCCAGGGCAAGTGGTTGTCTTGCGGGAACTGCTGCCCTTGGTACTGAGGAAATAAAGGATGCCCTTTCCAGGGGAGGGATTGATTTTTCGGGTCTCCCTTATGCTGTCTCCATTATGGCTCCCTTTCCGGGCCTGGTAATTAACCAGCTGAGAGAAGGCCCTTCCCTCACTTACCTTTACCATTACCGGGTTGTTAATGCCCAGCTTGATCGGTTAATGCTGGAGGTGAGCACTTTCCTGGAAGAAGCAGGGGGGCAGACCTTTCCAATTCCAGCTTCCCAGAGAATTGGCAATAAGTTTCAAAGTATTTTTCCCCACAGGACAGCAGCCAGGGCTGCAGGTTTGGGCTGGATTGGCCGCAGCAGCCACCTGGTAACAAGTAGTAGAG
>PUKG01000289.1 GCA_003550445.1 Halobacteroidaceae bacterium | reverse complement strand
AATTATGTTTGAATAAACACTTTCAATTTCCGCTACAAGTGTTTTGCGAAATCTTTCTCCCCAGGGAATTTTTTGTGTTTCTCTGAGCCAGGTTTCTTTCCATTCTTCCATTACTTCCCGGCAATTTTCTATTTTTTTCTGGGGGAATTCTTTCTCTCCCGTAATCTCAAACCCAAGAATTTTTAAAGCATATTTTACTTCTTCTAATCCAGGCTCTACAGAAAATGTTTTTCCTGAAAGCTGGCTTATACTCTGGCTTAACTGCCAGCGCTTCCATTGTCCTTCTTTTTTATCCAGATCTTTTGAGGGATATTCGGAGGTAATGATTAAATCTCCACCCGGTTTTAGAATCCTTTTAAATTCTCCCAATGCTTTTAAAAGCTTAATGGGTTGAGGATTTAAAAATATAATGGTATCACCACAATTTATTATGTCTACAGAGCTATCTTCCAGAAAATCTAAAGAAAAAATATCCCCTTCAACCAGTTCAACAAACCTTTTGTTAGAACCCAAACGTTCTATAACTTTTTCTTCCCATTCCGGGGGAAGATCAATATCAACACCAATTATTTTTGATGAAGCTTTAAATTTGGCCAATTTATCGGCCCAAAAGGCGGTAGCCCTTCCCGCACCCACTGCAGCGTCTAGAATAATTTTATTATCCAACTCCAGCCCTTCCACTGCATATTCTAAGGGATCCAAAATTTCCCCTCCCTTAAAGAAAAGTACCATAGAAGCATTGTTTCTTGAGGGTTATCTTTATAAGCAAACCTGTTTATAACTCCCAGTTCTCCCCCCATCTCGGAATAAAACCTGCAGGCCATGGGATTTGTATTTTGGGTTTCAACCTTAACAAAGGAGCAGCCAAGTTCTCGGGCCCTCTCCAGGGCTGTAACAAAGAGTTTTTTACCTATACCCTGGCCTCGAAATTCAGGGTTTACTCTAAGATCCCAGATTACCCCGAGATCTTCCCGTCCTTCCAGCATATTTACCCCGGGAGTAGAGAAAGCAAGGGTAATTCCTCCCACGGCTTTTTCCCCTTGTTTTGCCAACCAGAAACTCCAATTAGATAAATCAAAATTATCCTTCCAGTTGAAAGGAGAAAGATTCGGAGAGGCATCATGATCTACTTTAATCGGTTCTTTCAATATGGTTTCTTTAAATTCAATTCTCGACATCCCTTTTACTCGCGGAATAACCTGGAGGATGATATTGGTGGAAAAGGAAATGGGGATTTTTCCGTATTCAGACAGGTTTGTTCCAGAAATTTCTTCTATTTTTATCTCCACTATTAACTCACCCCGGGGAAATTCCTGAAAAATTATATTTGCTAATATTATTCTTCAAAAAAAGGAAAAACCATTTTTTATTGAAAAAAATTTTGCCCTTTTTATTAATTTTTTATTTTATAATTTAAAAAGTTTATTGGATTTTGGTTTTTGCTTAATTTATTTAAATTTACACCTTTCAAGATTTTTTCTTTTTTTACAAAATAAAAAAATCCTGCCCTGGCAGGATTAAAAAGGTAATGACTATATATTTTTTTTGGTTCTATTCTTCTTTTTCTTCAAAACTTGCAATAATCTCCTTTTCTTTGTGAATATCAGCCACATAAACCATGTTGGTTTTTATGACTTCCCCGTCAATAATCCAGCCGGTAAACTCAAAGTTTTCCTCTGGATTAGCACTCAAAGTTATTTTACTGGGATGAGCTTCATAGGGTTCAGCAGAAACCGTTCCACCATGGGAAGGTTCAGCAGAAACCGCAATCAAATCTTCTATAACTTCCTCCACAGTCATAAATTGAGCTTCCAGGCGCTTTCTTTCCCAGATTTGAAAAGAATGCTCTGGTTCAGTTGCAAACCTTTCTCCCCTTTTGCGCCATTCGTAAAAAATATAACCCGGGTTGGCAATGGCTTTAATGGTTACTTCTTTCCCCGAGCCATACCTTCCCTCTCCTTCTACCTCCCCTGCTTCAGAAGGAACTATTGTTACCTCAACTTCAACCTTTACTCCTCCAATAAAGGCGAAAACTGCAATCAGGATGGCCAAAAAAAGGCCCAGAACAACTATAATTTGGCTTCTGTAGCGCTGCATAAGACCCCACCCTGTCCCTGGGAATTTTTTTAAGCGGATTTAATTTAAATTTCTGGATCATTAACCCTGGATAAATTTTAAATTCTCTGGAAATTTGAGGTGAAGAAAAAAGATCAATGGGATCATATTCTCTCCCGGATAATATCAGGATTTTTATCTCCTTACGGTTTTTTCTCTATATGTCTGCTTAAACAATATTATATTTTGGGTTAATCCTTCAAAGGAATTTTTAAAAACCCAGCCAAATAAAAAGGTTTTACTCCCCTTTTCCAGGGAAAATCCTGGCCATTATAAGTTCATCCCGGTACTCCCCGGAAAGCATTTTCTTGCTCCTTTTTAGGATACCTTCCAGTTCAAAACCAAATTTCCTGTAAAGTTTTATTGCCCGGTGGTTTTCAGCGTCAACCTCCAGGGAGATCTTCTCAATACCCTTACTTTCAGCCCACTTTATCATCGCCCGAACAAGGTGTGAACCAATTCCATAATTCCAAAAACGGCGGCTAACTGCCATTCCAAAGCTTCCCCGATGACTATATCTTTGGTGAGGTGGACTGGAGAAGCTTAGGGTTCCTGCCAGTTGGTCATTAACCCTGGCCCCTATAAAAATCGACCTTTCTTCTTTTAACTGGTTTTCAATGAATTCCTTTTGTTCTTTTTCTGATAAATTCAGCTCCCCCGGTTCCCTAATAAGGTAATCGGTTTCTCCGGTTATTGTTTCGAGAAATTCCAGGACATCCTTAGCTTCTCCAGGTTGAATTGAGGAAATTTCCAATTCCCCATGGGAAAGGCTTACTTTTACCGATTTTATCCTGGCCAAAAGATCACCTCCTGTTCCCGGTCCAGTTTTCTAAAATATACCTGACAACTCCATCCTCCTCGTTGCTTCCCGTAAAAGAATTAGCCGCTTCTTTAATTTGATCCCTGGCATTTTCAACAGCCACAGCCCTTGGAGCCAGGGCAAACATTTTTAAATCATTAAGGTTATCCCCAAAGACAGTAAGTTTTTCCAGTGAATGCCCCGTTATTTTGGTCAGGGAAATGATCCCCTGATCCTTGGAAGCTTTTTTGTCGTGGATGGTCAACCAGTGCCAGCCTGGAGAATAAGGGTTTTCAAAAAGGTGAATCTCCACATCGTTAGAATACTTATTTTCCAGTTCCCCTGTTAAATCTATTAGTTTTTCTTCCTTATCTATTATAGTCAGGCAAACTACTTCTGTTCCCAGGGCTTCTTCCAGGTTTTTGGCCCGGGCGAGCCTGGGGTCTTTTACCTCCTTGCGATCATTAATGTACCACTCTTCACCTTCGTTACGAATTTCCAGGAAAAAAAGTCGATCCTTTTTCCCGTCAAAACCGGAAATAAGGGGCACCTGGCCAAAACCCGCAAGGTCAAGGATTATTTCATCAATTACCCCAGAATCAATAGAGTTAATCTGAAGATGTTCTCCCGTGGAAAAATCGCTGATAAAAGCCCCATTAAATTCTATTACGGGAAGCTTAATATCCAGGCCAAAAAGGAGCCTTTGCATAGAAGCCAGACTTCGGGCGCTGGCCACTGTAAAAGAAAGGCCCTGGTTAATCATTTTATTCAATTCGTTCCTGGAAAACGATGAAAGCCTGGCTTTCCCATCCAGAAGAGTTCCGTCCAGGTCAGAAATATAAAGCTCATCTTTCACAAAGACCACCTCGAATTTTCCCACCGGAAAGGTAAATTAATGATCTTAATTTTTATTATTTTGCTGGGAAAAACTACGGAATAGTTCAAGTAAATCCTTTAATTTTCCCCCATCCTGGGGAAAGGTTGGATTTAAAGCAGCCTTTTTAAATTCCTCAACAATAAAATTCTCGAGAGGTTCCATTTTACTATTAATAGATGCCGTGGATACGCCATAAATGGCTGCGACATTTTTTTGGGATTCGGGATAACCAATTATTTTAGAAAAGAAGTAATCAATTGCAGCAGACCAGGTTCCCGACTTGCGAATAAGGGGATTTCTTTTAAGGCTATATGCTTCCCAGAGAGAAATGGCTGTTTCAATATCACCAGGGAAATGGCACCTGGCCATTCGCCTGGCTAATAGGCAGGCTTCCTCAAAATATTCTTCCTGATCCCAGGAAAATTCTTTTCCTTTTTTTCTCCCGGTGCCAAGAAGATCTTTAATTTCTCTTGATATCCCTGAAAAGGCAATTCCTTTCCGATCATAATCTCCTCTTTCCAGGCGGGAAAAAAACAACTCGAGTTTTTCCCTTCCTTCCTGGCTAAAACTTAGCTCCCTGGGGCTATGTTCACCCAGGTCCCTTCGGGGTTGTTTGAGAAATTCACGAATTTCAGCTCCCAAACCCTTCTCCTGTTTAAATTCCTGCCTTTCCTTTTCCCCCTGGGTATTGTCCTCAAAACATGCGCATAAAATGGTGAGGATAATTTCTTCGTGGTGGCGCAAAAAGGAATGCCAGGATTTGTAGGAAAAACCCCATTCAGTTAATTTTTCCCGCATGGCACTTATATCCTGCACCAGTGGTTCTTCAACAATCCCAGGAAAAACAAGGGTATCTAAAAAGGTTACATTCCAGTTACCGGCTTTTAAAAGTCTGGCAATCATAACATCCCCGGGATCAATTGCATCCTGCACTTCGGGGCATGAGAGCCAGCTTACCTTCCCGGAAAAAACATCTTCCAGAACCATCCCACCTCCAAAAAGGATTCTTTTTACCCTGTAAGCGGAAAGAAATCCTTTTTTCCAACGCAGGAGTTCTGAATAAAGGTCTGGTCGCAAACTTTCCTTTTTCCTTTCCAAAAATAAAGAATAAGGGGTTTTATTCATTTCGTATTTAAAACAAAAAGCCAGCCAGTCCAGGAAGAGTTCAAGGTAATCCTGGTCTTCAACCAGGTCTGAATAATCCATATAATCGGAAAAAACTGATTCTGCGAAACCCTCTTCCAGCATTCCCGGTTCTGATAGGAGAAACTCGTAAAGATCTTCCCTTATTTCCCTGATTTCTCGATTTAATTTAATGTCTGTAAAATTAAAAACCCGGCCTTTGTAACCTTCACAACATTCTGTTCTGGGCCGTCCACTGCCACAAAAACAGGGTTCTAATCGTTCCTGTCCCTTCACTCCTTACCCCTCCCTTTAATTGCTTTCAGCTCTTTGATGTGTTTTCGATCATGATCCAGGAAGAAATCAAACCAATCTTGCATATTTACCTCTTTTCCTACATAACTCCAGGTTCTATTAAACCACTCATCGGGAAGGGTTGAAACAAAATTAATCATTTGTTCAAATATTCCTTCAAGGTCAGCCTTAATATCAAAAATTGAATGCTGCGCCCAGGCTTTGGCAATTAGTT
>PUKG01000117.1 GCA_003550445.1 Halobacteroidaceae bacterium | reverse complement strand
TAAACCAAAATCACTTTTTCCCAGATATCTCGATCTCCAAAACCGAAGGATTTCAATATATATTCCATCTTCGGGTTTGGTTAATACAGCCCCAGCAATAAAGCAGGGTCCAAACCTGGGGAAAGATTCCTCTTCATCTAAAGCCAGGAAAGGAAGGCCTAACTGGCGATGATAACGATATATGGCCGGGTAATTATTGCGCAACAAAATTGCTACCTGCATTTTTTCCTGTTGATCAAAACCATTATCGATAGGATTGGGAAGCCCTTTTTCCCCAAAAACAAGTTTATTTAGTCTGCCGATAATAAATTCAACCGCACCCGGGGAAAATCTCTGATCATTGGTCAAGCGGAAAGTTTCTTCTCTTGCCGCCTGGGCAAGTTCCTGGCCGGCCCAAAGGGAAAGATCCTCAAAGGCCCTTGCCAAAGGGTGTAAACGATACCTGTTAACGGTTAAAAGCATCTGGTTAAAAACTTCCGGTAAGTCCAATTCAATTTTTCTCCCCTGAAGAGGCTGGCTTATCCTACCTCGAGGAAGGTCTCCTTCAAGTAAATAGTTCAAAAAAACCTCAAGAGCAAGAAACCTTGTTGCAGAAACCCTATTTAATCTGGAATAATCCCCGGTCCGTAAAAATCTTTGCAACCCTAAAAAACCTGAATTATCCAGTTGATTTAAGAGAATTCTTAATTCTGACCTGTTTTTCACATTTTCCTGCAGCAAACGAGAAAAGGCCTTAAAAATTTGTTCTCTTTCTCCTTTTAAGCCTGTTTTTTCCAGATAGTCACCTATTTCCCTTCCCAAAAGGGATTTGCCCTTATTTCGGGCAAGGGTTATGGCTTGTATTAATAATTCCGAAGCAAGAAGCCGGTTGGCAGGAGGCTTATCCCAGTAACTGCCTTCATTTCTTTGTTCCAATCCCAAAATCAAAATTAAAACCTCAATCCTCGTTCTTAACCTTGAAGAATAGCTTGAAAGATTTCTTGCCTCTAACTCCTGTTTCAGCTCAACTGTCCCCATTTGGTAAAGCCTTTTTTCTTGCAAACCAAATTTTTTTAATAGTTCTGAAAGAAAAGAGGCACTCGTTTTTTTAATTTTCCCCTCTGGATAATCCAGGCCATCAATTCTCCCCATATTATCCTTCCTTTTAAAACCTGACTTCAAAAGAAGAATGGTCCCCTTCCGGTTCACACCATTCCAAATTCACATTTGTTACCCTGGCCATAAAAGGTCCTTCATTTAAAAATTTTTCTAACTGCCTAAGATCTTCTTCTTCTCCTTCAGCATAAACCGCAACATCTCCATCAGGTAGGTTTTTTACATAACCAGCAAGGCCAAGTTTTTGGGCCTTCTCAAAGACAAAGTGACGAAACCCCACCCCCTGAACCCTGCCCTGAACTCTTGCTTTTACTGCCGCATCCCCCATTTTTTCCCCTCCCTTTCCAAATTCCTCGGCGGTACGTTTCCCAAAAGAAAAGAAAAATCGCTTCCTTTCCCTTGACAGAGCTATCAGCGTTGCTTTATAATGTTAAAAGAATAATTCACTAAAGTCCTCCGGTACTAGCCCCAGGTTGGATTTCCCTCCTCCCAACCTCCGGAGTGAGCTTTTTTGTTTGATGACCCCGGTTTTATCCGGGGTCATCTTCATTTTTACTTGTAGTTTTCCAGAAGTTCAGGCCAACAATAAACCCTTTCCCGGGGATCAAAGATTTCCTCTCTGGATAGCTCTGGGAAATCCTCAGCAAAAACTCGCCTTTCTTTTTGGTAAAAAACCCCTGTGGGAATTTTTTCTCCCCATTCCCGGGCTTTTTCCACAGCCATTTCCCAGTTTTCCGGATTATGATCATCCTCTAAATGGTAAACCCTTTCTTTGTACCACTTAAAAGTATTTATTTTATTGAAGGTTACACAGGGTTGAAGAATATCTAAATAAGCCAGGCCTTTATGCTCAATTGCTTTTTGCATCATTGTTTTCAAGTGTTTTTTGTCTCCGGCAAAAGAACGGGCAACAAAACTTGCTCCACTTACAAGGGCAATAAGTAGGGGATTAAGGGGAAGGTTGGTCACTCCCTTTACCTGAACTCCAGTTTTCATTCCGATTTCAGAGGTTGGAGAAGCCTGTCCTTTGGTTAGACCATAAACCTGATTATTGTGGACAAACAAAGCCATATCGGGATTTCGCCGGAAGGCGTGTAAAAAGTGATTTCCTCCCTCACCATAAATATCTCCATCTCCTGATTCCACAATTACCTTCAGGTCCTTCCTTATTGAAGCCAAAGAGGTTCCAACGGGAATTGCCCTGCCGTGCAACCCATTAAATCCATTGATTCTCAGGTAATGAGGTGCTTTTGCAGCCTGTCCAATACCGCTGGCAATAACTACCTGATGGGGTTCTAAGTTTAACTCGGCAAGAGCTTCCTGGAGGGCTAATCTTATAGCAAAATTTCCACAGCCAGGACACCACGCAATTTCCTCTGTGTTTTGGTAATCCTTCTTATCAACCACGGTTTGCCACCTCCTCCTTAATACGGCGCTTAATTTCATCGCCAGTAAAGGGTCGGCCATCATATTTTTTGAGGAAAAATTCGGGATAACCTATTTCTCTTTTTTGTAACAAAGAACCCAGCTGACCGGAAAAATTGTTTTCAATTAAAGCCCATTCTTTTTCTTTTAGGGTTTTCTCCCAATCACCTCTGGGCAGGGGCCAGATATCTACAAAAGAATAATGCCCCACTTTTATCCCTTCTTCCTCCAGTCCAATCCGTGCTTCCTCAACCGGTCCAAAATTTGATCCCCAACTGACCAGGATTAATTCTACTTTCTCGGGTTTGGGGCCCTTGTAAAGGGGGGGCTCCATTTCCTCCGTAATTTTTTCCATTCTTTTCATTCTTTTTTCTACCATTTTTGTTCTTGTCTCAGCATCTTCAATAATATTTCCGGCTTCGTTGTGTTCATCACTATCTACAAGCACCACCTGATCTTTCGCTCCGGGTATCAAACGGGGTGATATCCCATCTTCAGTGTACCTATACCTCAGGTAAGGTTTTTCTTCTTTATAATCCTTAAGCAATTTTCCCCGATCGATTTTAAAATCCTCCGGCTTAAAATCAGAAATGGTTTGCTCGGAATCCCCGAGGAATTGGTCGCTTAAAATAATTACTGGCAATTGGTACTTTTCTGCAAGGTTAAACGCCCTTACGGTCTGAGAGAAAGCATTGAAAACATCTCTTGGGGCTAGAACAATTCTTGGAAATTCGCCCTGAGAAGCATGAATAACAAATTCCAAGTCCCCCTGTTCTGTCCTCGTGGGCAAACCAGTTGCAGGCCCAGGCCGTTGCCCGTTAAGAATAACCAGGGGAGTTTCTGTAATCCCTGAAAGGCCCAGTCCTTCGACCATAAGGGAAAAACCTCCACCGGAGGTTCCGGTCATTGCCCTGACTCCACCGTAAGACGCTCCTAAAGCCATGTTTATTGCAGCAATTTCATCTTCCGCCTGTTCAACCAGAATTTTGAATTTTTCTCCCTGGGCAGATAGGAAATTCAGAACACCTGTTGATGGGGTCATTGGATAAGCAGAATAAAACTGAACCCCTGCAACCAGTGCCCCGAACCCAATAGCATCATTTCCGCTAATCAATTTTGTTCCCTTTAGATCCGGGTTTGGCTTAATTGAAAATTTTTCCTCACCCTCCTGATAACCCAAATCCAGCCCTTTTATGTTTTTCTCCAAAATTTCCCCGGAAAATTTTTCCGAAAGGATTTTTTTCAAGTGATCTGGGGAAAGGTCAAATATCCTGTGGATTAAACCGAGAGCAATTACCCCTGCAATTCGCTTATCTCCGATTTCTTCTGCCTTTTTTAAAAAAGGAAATCCTGCTTTTTCGGGGCCATCTCCTTCTGGAGAAAAATCATCGGGATCGTAAACCAACAAACCACTTTCCGTCATTGAATTTTTGTGGATTTCCCAGGTTTCTTTGTTTAAAGCCAGCAAAATATCAACTTTTTCCGTTCCACTCTGCAAGGGCTTAGAGCCAAAACGAATATCAGAAAAATTGTGGCCGCCTCTTATCCGGGACATATAGTCCTTACTGGTAAAAACATGGTACCCCATTCGCAAAAGAGATTTTGCAAGAAGAGTTCCAATGGTATTCATTCCCTGCCCTGCCTCACCGCCAATTCGAATATTAAACAAGCTTTTTCACCTCATTCCTTTTATTTTTCTTTGGGAAGAACCATGGTCAGCCCAATCCTTTTTCTATTGAGGTCAATTCCTTTTACCATTACATCCACCACATCCCCAACCGCCACAACTTCAAGGGGGTCTTTGACGAACCTATTACTCATCTCGGAAATGTGAACCAGTCCATCTTCTTTTACTCCGATATCAACAAAAGCCCCAAAATCGACCACATTTCTGACAGTTCCTTTTAAAATCATCCCCTCCTCAAGATCCTCAATTGATAGTACATTGGTTCGGAAAATTGGTTTGGGAAGGTCCTCTCGGGGATCTCGCCCCGGGCGTGAAAGAGCATCAATAATATCCCTTAAAGTCGGTAACCCTGTATCTAATTCATCCACCAGTTCCACCGGGTTAATCTTTTTTATTTCTTCTCTCAACTGCTTAAGTTCTTCTTTGTTCTCAAGGGTTTCAGGACTGAAACCGGTTTTGGCAAGAAGCTTTTCCGCAACAGAGTAGGATTCCGGGTGAATCGGGGTTCTGGCAAAAGGGTCTTTAGAGCTATGGAGCCGTAAAAATCCAGCGGCCTGTTGAAAGGTTTTTTCACCAAACCCCTTTATTCCCTTTAAATCCTGTCGGGAACTAAAAATCCCATCCTTTTCTCTTGCCTCCACTACAGCATTGGCCACCCGGCTATTCATACCGGAAACATACCGTAATAAGGCTGGAGAAGCCGTATTCAGGTCAACTCCCACATGATTAACGCAGGATTCCACTACCTGTTCCAGTTTTTCTTTAAGCTTTGATCCCGTGACATCGTGCTGGTACATTCCCACACCGAGGGATTTGGGGTCAATTTTAACCAGTTCAGCCAAGGGGTCCTGTAAGCGGCGGGCAATTGAAACTGCACCTCTCATTGATACATCCATCCCGGGGAGTTCCTGTTTTGCAAGGGTTGAAGCAGAATAGACACTTGCTCCCGCTTCATCAACAACAATATATTTTAAATCTTTCTTGGTTTCCTCTATTACCTCAACGGCAAGTTTTTCTGTTTCCCGACAGGCGGTTCCATTTCCAATTGCTATAATATCCACCCCATGGGTTTCAACCAGGTCAACTATAACTCGCAGACCAAGTTCCCATTTATTCTGGGGAGCATGGGGGTAAATTGTTTCAGTTGCTAAAACACGGCCGGTTTCATCAACCACCACTATCTTTGAACCGGTTCGAAAAGCCGGGTCAATTCCCAAAATTTTGGCTCCACTTACCGGAGGTTGGAGTAATAGTTTTTTCAGGTTGGAGGCAAAAATTCCAATTGCATGTTCTTCAGCTTTATCCCAGATATCACTCCTGATTTCCCTCTCGACTGCAGGTTGAATTAATCGTTTGTACCCATCTTCAACGGCTTTTTCAATATGTTCTCTGCCAAAAAACTCATTGTTCTCAATAAATCTCTTCTCTAAAAGCCCCACTATTTCCTCCTGGGGAACTTCCAGGACAACTTTTAAGAAGTCTTCCCTCTCCCCACGGCTTAGAGCAAGCACCCTGTGGGGAGGGAGTTTTTTTACAGGTTCTTTATAATCATAATACATCTCATAGGGAGAATTATCTTCAGTTTGCCCCCGGGAAACAATAATTCCCTTATTCCAGCTTATTTTTCTCACCATTGCCCTTGCTTCTGGGTCATCGGAAACCCATTCGGCAATAATATCCCTTGCTCCCTCCCACACCTGGGAAATTTCAGTTAGTTCCTTTTCTTCGTCTAAATATTTTTCCGCTTCCTGTTCAGGATTTTCAAGTTCTTCTTTTTGAGCAAAAATTAACTGGGCCAGAGGTTCAAGACCCTTTTCCTTGGCTTTTGTGGCCCGTGTCCTTCTCTTGGGCCTGAAAGGTCGGTATAAGTCTTCGAGTTCCTGCATTTTAGTTGCCTGTTTTATTTTTTCTTCAAGTTCGGGGGTAAGTTTTTCCTGCTCATCAATCAATCTTATTATTTCTTCTTTGCGGCTTATTAAATTTCGTAGATAATTTAGTCTCTCTTCAAAACTTCTAAGGACCTCCTCATCCAATCCCCCTGTAGCTTCTTTTCTATAACGGGAAATAAAAGGAATTGTATTACCCCCATCAAGGAGTTCTACTGTTCTTTTACCCTGTTCCAGGCCCAATCCTAATTCCTTGCTTATCAAATTTACTATCTGTTGTTCTTCCATATTTTGAAAAACCTCCTCCAGGCTAACCCTGCTCAATTATTATTGTTATTATTAAATAAATGGAAAAAATTGATTTCCATTTCCAACTTATTCTCCCTCACCTTAAATTCCCGGAAGGATAAACCCTGCCCATTGATATTATAAAGGAGGAACCGATAGGTTCCCGAAGGGACATTTTCAATAAAGAAGGATCCTTTTTCCTTAATTTCTGTTTTAAAAAAATCCAGGTCATTTTCCACGCTACTTAAAATCAAAATGCTACCTTCAGGATCATTATCCGAAAAAATGGTCCTGACGGTTCCCCCAAGGGAATGAGTTTCTTTTTGGGAAAACTCATACATCCCCTCCCGGCCATCAACCATTTGGTATATGGGGAAATTGCTTTTACCTTCTTTTGTTTCTGGTTTGATTTTGGTCCCAAATTCAAACTTTTTATCTGTACCGAAAACCCCCTGGTTATCAGAATACATTATTTCCTTTCCAACCTGAACCCTGATCCCTTCAAGGGCCTCCCCTGCTTCCCCTATTATTTTACCCATAACTGGAAATTCTTCCCCCAGCAATATCCCTTCCAGGCCTGAAATTACCCTGGAAATTATAATTTCGTTTTGGTAAAGGTCGTGGTGGTAAACCCCCTCAATAGGAGGAAAATTATTAGCTCCCTCAAGGCGAGAACTATAGTTTGATACAATTCCGTCCCCCGGAACTCTCAGTGAGGATATTAACTGATAATAAGCTTCTCCAACATAAGAGAAAAAATTCCTTGTTGCATCTGGATCAAGCCTTCCGGAAAAAGTAAAATAGCGGTCGGCATATTTTTCAACTCTATTTAACTCCTGAATATAGCTACCATCATTACTTCCAAAAAACCCATACCTTTCCAGAAGACATTTCGTCCCCTGCATGTCCATTACAGCGGGGCTTACAGTTAAATTTTCTGAAACAAAGGGCAAGGGGATCCCCATGTGGGGAGTCCCCAGGGTAAATATCCCTTTGACTGTCTTAAAACCTTCCAGATAGTTAGTATAATGGCGGGCAACTAACCCCCCCATACTATGGGAAATAAAAACGGTTTCTTTGTCCCTGATTCCCAATTTATCCATTTCCTGCTTCAATTTATCGGCAATTGAGGAAATATCATCAAAATATGGTTGATACAAAAACACAAAAAGCTCTACTTCCGGGGCTAATTTTTCATTGTCAATAATAGCCCTGCCCATGTTACTCCAGTTCTCCACCGGGATTGTTCTTAAAAGGCCGTCAGTAAAAACCCCGGGTTGAAAACCATGGATCAAAATAACCTTTGTTGACCCATGACCCCCTTCCAAACCGGTTATATCCTCCCAGGTATGAAGTTCTGCTGCCCCCAAAACGGGGGAAGACATAATTAAAAATATAGTCAAGGTTAAAATTATTTTTTTCATTGTTTCCTCCTACCCTGCTATTAACCCCATCTGGTAAGCGCCCAGTATGTAGAAAAAATATAATAACAAAAGGAAAAAACCTTCCCTTCTTGAAATCTGGGAATGAGTAAAGCCCATAACCAGAAGCAAAATAATAAAAATGAGCATTGCCAGAAGACTAAGAACATCTCCTAATCCTTCCAGGTAAAATGGGTTTATGGTAGCTGCTATTCCTGAAACCCATGTTAATCCAAGAATGTTTGCCCCTACAACGTTCCCCAGAGAAAGATCAACAACCCCCCTTCGCATTGAAACAACAGCGGTGGTTAATTCTGGAAGGGAGGTCCCAATTGCAATAATTGTCAACCCTACAAAAAGAGTTGATAAATTAAAAAATTCGGCAATTTCCAGGCTTGAATTAACCAAAAACCGGCTACCCAAAACAACCATTACAGCTCCTAAAACAAAAAACAAAAAACTATTCAAAGCAGATCCTGGTTTTTCCGGATTTTCCACTCCGGATTCCTTGGTTGATTTTTCTTTAGTGTTAATACGGTAATTTCGAATCAGGTCAACTGCTAAGTAAAAGGAGCCTGTTACAAGCAATAGGATACCCCCCCAACGGGGAACAAACCCATCAATAATTAAAATACTTAATAAAATACCAGACCCCAGCATTACCCATGCTGAAATTAAAAAGTCCCGGCTCCTAACATAAACTGCTCTGATTAAAGCAGTAAATCCAACAATAAACCCGGTGTTTGCAATCACAGATCCAACAGCATTTCCAATTGCCAGTTGGGGATTACCTTGAAAACTTGCGGTGGCAGTAACAAGAAGTTCAGGCAGGGTAGTTGCAATACTAACCAGAGTCCCCCCAATTATCATCCGGGGAATTCTTAAAATTCGGGCCAGGTTAACACTTGAGGTAACAAAAAAATCTCCTCCCTTAATTAAAAGACCCAGACCGATGAAAAACCAGAATAAAGTTTGAGCCATTTCTCTCTCTCCTAGCTAAATCTTTATTTCATCAAAAAAATCCTCAAGTTTTTCTGCTCCTGAGTAATGCCAGTACCCTCCCCAGAAGGAAAAAATCAGGCTATTATCAAATTGAAGGAAAATTTCTCCTTCGGGAATAATAACTTTATATTTCGTTTCTTCTTCAATTGGAGCGTTCCCTTTTTCTCCATCACTTAAACCCTCCAATGCTTTTAATAGTTCATCAACTTCATCCCTGCTTAATTCTTTTTCTTTTTCCTCATCTGGATCCTTTAGCCCAACACTTTCAGCATTTCCAAGCAGGGAAAATAAAGCTCTCCTGCTTTGAATAACCTGTTGGCAAAAAGCGAAAAAATCTCCTGCATCAATTAACATCTCTTCACCGTCAACAATTAATCGGTTAGGGTATACCACGAACCGGCCTTTCTGGGCTAAAAGGTTCTGCCCCTCGGAAAAATATATTTCAAAATAATAATCTTCCAAAGAAATATCATTTTCTCTTTGAACCCCTCGATCGGCAAAAAAGGATGCCCTTTCCCAAAGGGGTTTAACAAACTCCCCTTCTTCTTCAAAAATTACCAGCCTCTGCCCTCGGTCTTCCCGGGATATAAGATGTAAGCTATAGGCTTGAGGAACATATCCAGAATCCCTAATCAAAACAAAAATTAAGATTATTAAAACTATGGAAATATAAAAAATCCATTTGGCTTTTTTGGTTTTAAACAACATTTAAATTCCTTCCTTTTAACCCGAAAACCGGGTCACAAAAAATAATAGTAGAAATAAAATCGCGAGCCAAATTATCCCAAACTTAATCCTGGAAATTGTTTCATTTGGGTTCCGCTCCCTCTCTTGCTCTAACAAACGGCGAAAAAAATTTATCCCCGGCACAAAAACCCCCCCGGCTTCATTTTTAAACTTCTTTATTCCGAGTTATTTTTCCTCCCCAAAAAACCCACACCTGATCTCTCAGCCAATTTCTTTATCCAAATACAATCAAAAAGGAGGAAGAACACAAAAAAAAGGGAAAAGAATCTATTAAAGGCTTTTTCCCGGGGAAAATTATCGGAGTATTTCAACAGTTAGGAGGGGCAGCATGGTTTTTTTAGAGGTCTTACTACTATTTGCATTAGGGATAATTGGAAGTTTCTTGGGGAAAAAAATACGTCTTCCGGCAGCACCTGTCCTGGGAAGCCTCATTTTCCTTACTACCTTGCGTCTAATTGGAGTTCCTCTTCCCAACCTTCCTGAAGCCAGTGCCCTGATAATCCAGGTTGCTATTGGGTTGATGGTAGGAGCACGTTTTAACGAAGAAACCAGCCAATCCCTGGAAGGGATTACCAAACCCGCTATTATCGTATCCATCTGGGCCCTGAGTCTTGCCTTTGTCTCCGGTTACATAATTACCTCCCTGACAACCCTTGACCTGAACACAGCAATTCTCTCTTCAAGTGTGGGCGGGCTTCCAGAAATGACAGTTCTTGCGGTAGCAACCGATGCTGATCCTGTAGTCGTTATTTTCTTTCACATTACAAGATTAATAATTACCCTTATGCTTTTCCCCGTAGCTTTAAAGTGGCTTAAAATAAAATTCCCCGAGCCCCCTCCCGAACAAAATCAACCTAAAGAAAAGAAAAAGGTTTCTTTCAAAAAAAATAACTCCCCTGGTTCTATCATATTTACTGTTGGGGGAGCGGCAATTGTAGGATTTTTAAGCCATCTAGCCCAGATCCCCGCCGGGGCCCTTGTAGGGGCAATAATTTTTATGGTTCTTAGCGCCCGTTTTCGTTTGCCGGTATTTCACCCTCCCCATTATCTTTTAAGCTGGTTTCTTATTGGAATCGGAGTCATGATTGCAGATAGGGTTGACGCTACAACCCTGGCTCCACTTTTGAGTATTGAAATTTTTATTCCCCTGATTTTATCAATAATTCTTATCCTTGGCAGTTCACTTTTTATAGCCTTTCTCATTCACCGTTTTGCCGGTTGGGACCCTATCTCGGCTTACCTTGCGGCTGCCCCTGCCGGATTTACAATAATGACAGCCCTTGCTTTACAGGAAAACCGAAATCCCGTTTCCATTTCTTTAATGCATCTATCACGCTTAATGGTATTAAAACTAATTCTTCCTTTTGTTTTCATGCTCCTTTATTAAAAAAAGCAGGCACATTTTAGTCCTGCTTTTCAAAAAAACGACCAAGCAATCCATTAATAAATTTGCCTGATTCCTCGCCCCCAAAGGCTTTGCCCAGTTCGATTGCTTCATCAACTGCAACGGCCTCAGGAACATCAGGACAGTACTTCATTTCAAAAAGACCAAGGCGGATTATATTCAAATCAACCCGGGACAACCTTTCCAATCTCCATTTGGAAAGGATTTCTTTTATTTTTATATCAAGTTCTTCCCTGTTTTTTAAAACCCCTCTGACCAGTTCCTGAGTATATAAAGCTTTTTCAGCTTCCGGTTCAAGTTGCAAAAAATTATCCCAGGCCTGCTCAAAGCTATAATCTGCATAGCCCATAAGGTAAAGCACCTGAACGGCCCATTCTCTCTGTTGTCTTCTACTTATTATAGTTGCCAAAACTAAACTCACCTTCTTACTACCGGCTGGAAAAAGTTAATCCTGGAGCAGAGGAAAAGAAAAACAGGAGAAATTACCCGGGGTTCTCCTTATAATATAATTAGAAATCTTTATCCGGTTTTTTCTCCTCTGTATCTTCCTTTATTTCCTCTTCCACAAGTTCTTCTTCAGGCCACATTTCTTCCATTTCTTTTTGTTCAAAATTATTTGTTTTAATCTTTTCTTCTTCTTTTGGAGTCTTTTCCTTTTTTGGTTCTACGTGCTTCCGCTTAAAGCTATTTTTTTCTTCATCCTCTATGCTGTGGACAATGGTCTCTATTCTGTCAACCTTTACCCCGACTACCTGGTTAACATACTCTTTTAGAGAATCCTGGATATCATTAACCAGATCAGGAATTTCCTGATGCGGACAAACTCCAATTTTCAGTCGAATAAAAAGGCCGCCTTCAACAGGCTTAAGTACGGTTTTTACCTCTTTTACTCCCTCCTGCCGGGAAACAAAACGATAGATAAGTCCTTCAACGGCATCCAGGGAAACCCTAATTGCCCCGGTCTTTCCATCCCGAACCACGGTATTTCTGGGTTCGGTTCTTAAAAAGTAAGGAAGAAGGCTTAAAACCCCAAGGAGAAAGACACCCAAGGCGATTGCACCGGCAAGGTAATTTTCATAAAGGGTCCTAAGGAAATAATCATATGTGTCAGGGGAAATAAAGCCAAAAAAGTGAAAGCTTAATAAAAGACTGAACAGGGTAATAACAATAAGAACAATAAACTGAACTGCTTTATAAAAGAAGCCCACTATTAATCCCCCCTACTTATTTTTATCTTTTTCCTCATCCTTTTTCTCTTGGGTTTCTTTTTTTGTTTTTTTCCCTTTCTTTTCCTTTTTGCCCTTGTCTGTTTCCTCCTGATCCTGTTTATCCTTTTTCTCTTTGCCCTCTTCTTCCTCTTCATCTTCTTTGGGCATGTGAGTATCAATACCGGTAATAAAAACGTTGACCTCCATGACTTTTAAGCCCGTCATTCCCTCAACGGCTTTTTTGGCGTTTTCTTGAACTTTAGTTGCTACAGCATGAATTACCGAACCGTATTCAATAACCAGGTATAAATCGATCTTGGCTTCCTTTTCTCCAACCTCTACTTTCACTCCCTTGGACAGGTTTTTCTTACCAAGGAGTTCAACCAGGCCTCCGCCAAAACCACCTGTCATACTTTTAACGCCTTCAATTTCAGTAGCAGCAAGCCCTGCAATTATTGCTATTACCTCATCGGCAATATGAACACTTCCATAATCATGCGCTGGCTGGTACATTTTTTTCACCTCCGAATTCCAACTGTTGCTTCCCTTTTTTCTGACCTGTACATAAGTTAAATTCTACAAGAAAAGCAGTTTTCCTTTTAAAAATCAAAATCCCCTCTATTAACTAAAGCGCTTTTCCCCCGGGAAAAAATTGCCCGGGGTTTTCCCCCGGGCTTTGCTGGCATTGTTTCAATTTTATTTTGATACCCTTTCCATATATTCTCCCGAGCGGGTATCAACTTTAATAATGTCACCTTCGTTGATAAATAAAGGGACATTAACCTCTGCTCCAGTTTCCAACTGGGCAGGTTTATTTCCCCCGGAAACTGTATTTCCCTTAACTCCAGGATCTGTTTGAGTAACTTCAAGTTCAACAAATGTTGGGAGTTCAATAGTAATTGCTCGCCCCTGGTAATATTTAACTTTTAAAGCCATGTTTTCCTTCAGGAACTTGATAATATCCTTTCCCAGGTCTTCAGCATTAATTGCGGTTTGTTCGAAGGTTTCTCTGTCCATAAAGAAAAATTGATCCTCGGATTGATAAAGAAACTCCATTTCTTTTTCATCAAGGTGGGCCTTCTTAACTTTCTCTCCAGCCCGGAATGTTTTTTCGAAAACCGCTCCAGTCTCTATATTTCTTAGTTTGGTTCGAACAAAGGCACTTCCTTTGCCTGGCTTAACGTGCAAAAACTCAATTACTGTACAAAGTCCTTCTTCAATTTCAATTGTTAATCCCGTATGGAAATTGTTAGTGGAAATCATAACCTGCCTCCAATCCAGGGCGGAATCACCCTTACCATTAGTAATACAAAAATTCCTATATAATTTTAAACTCTTTCTGAGCTCGGGTCAAGCTTCTAACTCCATCATCTTCCATTACCACAATATCTTCAATTCTGACTCCTCCCCAGCCGGGGAGGTAAATTCCAGGTTCTATTGTGAAAACCATTCCTTTTTCCAGTGTATTTTCACTTATGGGACTCAAGCGGGGGCTTTCATGAACATCAATACCAATTCCATGGCCCAACCCATGACCAAAATTGTTTCCGTAGCCCTTTTGGGAAATTATGTCCCGGGAAAGTTTATCTGCCTCCTGACCTGACATTCCCGGTTTTATTCCCTCAATTGCTGCCAGTTGAGCTTCAAGAACTGTATTATAAATCTCTTTTTCCTTTTCTCCAGCCTTTCCAATGGCAAAAGTCCTTGTTACGTCGGAGGCATAGCCATTTAAACGGGCACCCATATCAATTACCACCAGATCCCCTTCCTTAATCTCCTTATCACTGGCGATGCCATGGGGTAAAGATCCCCTCGGTCCGGAAGCCACAATAATTTCAAAGGAACTACCTTTTGCACCTTTTTTCCGCATAAAGAATTCCAGTTCCAGAGCAACATCCCTTTCTTTCATTCCCGGTTTAATAAAACCGCAGATATGTTCAAGGGCCAGGTCAGCCAGATCAACAGCTTTTTGCAAATATTCAAGTTCTTCTGGGCTTTTATAGTTTCTGAACTTTTCTACAAAGTTTTGAGTTGGGACCCATTCCACATTTTCAATTTTTTCTTTTAATTGTTGCTCAACAGTAGAAAAGGTTTCAAAATCAGCTTCAAAACCAATTCTTTTTGCTTTTTCCCTTAAAATAAGTTCCCCTAAAGTATCCATTTTTTTCAGATCATGTTCAATTACCTCAAGGTGAGGAGCCTGTTCCTGTGCCTGTTCAGTATACCTGAAATCTGTAATCAACATCGCCGAAGCTGGGGTCACCATAACAGTTCCCGCAGATCCAGTGAAACCACTAAGGTAAAAACGGTTAGAAGGATGGTTAATAATTACCCCATCAAGGTCCTGTTTTGCTAGTTCCTTCCGTAGCTTTTCAATTCTTTTCTCCATGAACAAAGCCTCCCTATTTTTTTCTTAAAAGCCTTCCCTTTTTTCTTCTGTCCTCGGTTGTTTCCTGTTCCTGGGCTTCACTTTTTAAAATCCGAGGAGTAATAAAAATAATTAATTCTGTCTTAACCTGGTCTTCCTTCCTCGAACTAAACCAGGAGCCAATAAGGGGCAAATTCCTTAACCAGGGCAACTCTTTTTTTGTCTGGCGTTCTTGAACCTGAATTAATCCCCCAATTGCAAATGTTTCCCCTGATTTTATTCTAATTACTGTTTCTGCTTCTCTGGTCCTGATCCTGGGAAAGCCTCCAACCAGCTCTTCTCCTATTGTGCTTACCTCTGGTTTGACTTCAAGGGTTATATAATTATCTCCGGAAACCCGCGGGGTAAATGAAATAATAATTCCTGTTTGCAAATAATTGATCTCCTGCTGCCCCTCCCTATTATTTCTCTCTCCCCGGACAGGAATCCTGTCACCAATGTGCAGTGTGCCTTTAATTCCATCCAGGGTGGTTAAACTAGGCCGGGCAAGGGTCTCAGAAACCCCCTCTTCTTCAAGAAAGCCAATTAATTTTTCCAAACTAATGTTAATTCCTGCCCCATTAAGTAAAGTATTCTTTTTAAAAACTCCTATGGTTGCACCCGGGTCCAGATCCAAACCCTTTTCCCGAAAAAAATGACTTGATACCTCTTTAATTTTAAATTCAACTCCAACCAGGGCCCGGGGTTGATCCAGTTCTTCTAAGGCGGGGAAAACATCCTTTAAGTTCTCTGGTTTCCCTCTTATTAATAACCTGTTCAATCGGGTTTCGGTTTTAACTTCGATTTCTGGAAAAAGGTCCTGCAATAAAGGACCTATCATTTCCGGATTTCCATAATCAAGGTTTTTAATAACCAGTTTTTCCTCCGCAGGTGGCTCGTCAATAGTTTTTAATAGATCTTTTGCTTTTTTAATATCCTGGAGGTTACCCTTTAATATAATAGTATTTCTTTCACCCTGGCCCAGGGCCTTTATTTCGGGGAAAAAGGTTGTAATTATTTTTTTGCCTTCTATAATCGGAAAGTTGCCGATTTTTACAACTTCAATTTTTGTTTCTTTCTTTTTAACCGGCCTATCAATAAAAGAAATTGCTTTTTCCAGTTCATTAAGTCTTTTCCTCTCTCCGCTGAGAATTAGACTGGAACTGAAACTGTCAAAAGCCACTTTAATTTCGGGGAAAATTTCTCTTGCCCATTCCACAGTTTCCTCGGGCGAAGCACCTTTCAGTTCCGTTATTTTAATTTTTTCCTCAAACTCAAGTGTTTCAATTTTTTCCGGAAAACCAACCAATAAAAGGTTGTCTTTTTCAAGATAAGCCAGCCCATATGAATAAATTATCCCCTCCCAGGCTTCATAAAAAGAGATATTTTTAAGTTCCGCCGTAACAGTTCCCCTGATTTCTGAACATATTAAAACATTTTTCCCAGCAAAATCCGCAATACTCCTTAAAACATCAACCAATTCTGCTTCGCGAAAAGAAATTTCTACAAAGGGTTCGGCAGCACTTGTAACCGAAATAGTAAAAACAAAAAACAGAATCCCAATGGCTAAAATTTTCTTCAAAATCAATCACCCCCCAGGGGAAGGTAAAAAAAAGATTTTTCAGGATTCTTTTTCAAAATAACATAACCAGAATTAGCTTCTATAATCTCCCAATCCAAAAAAACTTCTCCCTCCTTCAAAAGGAAAATTCCCTCCTTGCTCCGGATTATTATTAACAAATCCTTTTCTTTTTTAATTATTCCTTGTAATTCCAATCCCCGAGGCCGAGGGAGGTTGTGGGATATCTCCTCCTTCTCCATTAAAAAAGGATTGGGAGGGACTTTTTTTTCTCCCTCGTACAAAAAGAGAGGTTTTCCCCTGGGGGATTCAACATTAACCGGCTCTTGCATGGGGTAGGTTAAATTTGTTTTTTCCACGGAATTTCCAGTGGTATTAACAAATAAAATTCCCGCCAATATTACCATAACTACCAGAGCAATCTCTCCCAGGTTTTCCCCCAGATCAAAATTCATTGGACTTGATTACTCCTCTCATTGGAATCTCCAGAAATAACTCAAAAAAAAGGTCATCCTCTATCCAAAAAATTACCTTTTTTGTTCGAAGAATAAAAGGCAATCTTTCCAACTCATCCCAAAAATTTATTAAATCGGCAAACTCCCCCCTCCAAATTCCAGAAATATAAGCTTTATCCTCAAAAAGTTCCTTGTTCAGTTCTTTTTCTTTAATACCCTTTTCTTTGCTTTTTTGAAATATTATATCCTTTATCTCCATAATCTGCGAAGGCTTTTCCACAAATAAGTTTTTTAGGTCTTTGAGTTCTTCCTTTTTTTCTACAAGTTCTTTCTTTAACGTTTTCCGTTTTTCTTTGGCTTCCATCAACCTGAAGACCCTTTTTTGTTTTGCTTCTAATTCTTTTTCATATAACTCAATTTTCTCTTGCATTGGGATAAACTCAAAAAGGTAAATAATACAGAGCCCTAAGCCAATAATCAAAACCAGAAAATCCAACCTTTTTTTTACCACCTCAATTCTCTTCCTTTTTCCTTTCCAACTCCAAAGCAAACCATCTCCAGTGGCCCTCCTTGAGTGTTTCTTTTTTCTGTCCAGAAAAAGTTAAATTTTTTTTAGGAAAAATCCCGGATAATTTTTCTTCCAGTTGTTCTTGGTCCTGCTTTTGGGAAAAATACCCCTCTATTAAAAATAAACCTCTCTCCTCACCCCGGAAAAAAACAATATATGCATTTTGAGGAAAATTGAAAAATATTTTCCTGGTTATGGAATTAATTCTATTTTCTGGAACTAATTCTAAAAAAAATTTTTCCCTTTGTTCCAGATTAAAAAGCCTTTCTTCTAAATCAGCTGTAGCCGCCGTGGTCCTTTTTAGCTCATCTTTTTTGGTTCGTACCCTTCCCATTTCCCTTTGTAGTAGATTAAAATTTTCTCTTTGTTTTAAATACCCTGCAGTAAGGAGAAACACCACCATTAAAATAAGTGAAAATTTTAAAATCCCTCGGGGTTTGATCCCCTTTTTGGCATACCTGGAAAAATCCAGTTTCTCCATTTGGGCCTCCCTCCCAATTGCCCTAATCCAAAAGCAACGGTTAACAAATCATTTTCCTTGTCCTCTGGAGATATTTTAATATCGGGAAAAACCACCCTAGTATTAAACCTTTCCTCTAAATATCCTTGAAAACCTTCAGTCCGGGAATTTCCCCCGGAAATTTCTATCTTCTTTAATTTAGTTGAAAATTCTTCCTGAGGGATGTGAAGCAATGCTCTTTCGAGTTCATCTCCTAAGTTTGTGAAAGCATCATGAGCCTCTCTTCGTATTAAGTTTTTTGGCTCCCCGGCTTCTGGTAGATTTAGGGACCTTATCATAGCCGGCTCTCCATTTGAGAGCAAAAGAAATGTTGCTCCTTTGGCTCCCCAATCAATTTGAACCTGATTTTCTCTTTTTCCCCGGGAGATTGAATAGAGAGCCGCGGGAGAAAGGGTGATCCGGTCTATTTTCATTCTCTTAAAACCTTCAAAAACCCTAACCCAGGAGAAAAACACCTCCCTGGAGATTGCTGCTGCAGTAACCTTTAGTTTTTTTTCTTTTTTGCAATTAATTTTAAAATCAATTAAGGCTTCCTTTTCCTGAAAAGGTAGATACCGAGATATTTCCCATTTAACTGCATCCCTGAGCTCCCCTTTCCTGAGGATCGGAAAATCCATTGCCCTAACCATTCCACTTTCCCGGGGAAGTGAAATCCTAATAGCTCCCGATTTATGACCGAGGGTTTCCATTGCTTCTATTATTCTTTTCCTTATTGCTTCCTTATCCACTAATTTCCCCTTCTCTATTAGTCCCTTTGGTTGTTTGGAAATATAGTATCCACCTTGCTTCAAGTTGTTTTTCCTAGAAAAAAACCTGATAAATTTCAAATTTTTGTGTCCAAGGTCAATTGCAATCAAAAAACCACCACCTTTCTTGCTAAGGGTAACCTTCCTTCCACCAGATTACTTCAACGGAGTCATCTTTTTCCCGAACCTTATATTTTGCCGATAAAACTCTTGTTTCCTCTCCTTTAACCCCCTTTGATAGCAGAAATTTTTCTCCATTATTTTTATAAATTTCAAGGACAAACCCTCCCTTGTCCCCCAGTTGGAAAAATTCCCCTCCAGGGTCCCACCCTTTTTCCATCCCAATTTTCCAAAAACCTTTAACAAGGCCAGCTTCTGCCAGATAAAACAGTTTTTTTTGAGAAAGAAGGTTTTGGTTTATCATCATTTCCATTCTGCTTTCCTGAAACTGAGCCGCAAGTGTTGACACAAAAACCAGGCAAACAACAAGAACTGGAATCAGGACAGATCCCCTGTTATCCAAATCACCCTCCTCCTTCTCTGGGAAAAACTTTCCCTTTTAAGAAAGCATCATCCCCTTGGATGAAAATAGCAAGTCCTTCCCCAACTTCCCGGAAAGAAAGAGTTCCTGAATTTAAGGCTATTGACATACCCGTAAATCTTTTTTGATCAGGGTTTTTGACACCCTTCAGGATATTCTCTCCTCTCTGGTAAAAGGCGATTTTTCTTCCAGGCCGATTATTTAACTCCATTTCAATTCGTCCATATTTTCCTTTAGAATTTCTTTCTTCCAAAAACTTTAACGTTTGGGGTTTGGCCTGCCTTGTTTTCCGGATTATTTCCTCCAATACAATTCTTTTCTGCTGTCTGGCATCAAAACTCCTGGTATTTTCCAACCATTCCTCTCCAACGCCAACAAAAATATTTCCCAGGGTTAACCAGAGAATCCCTGCCAAAAAAATTGCCATTACAACTTCTATAAGCAAAAACCCCCTTTCCATTTAATCTCCTCCCCGCAAAATACAATCCTTTTTCCTGAGAGTAACAAATTCAATTTCCCTTGTTTTACCTCTGTCTTCCCTCCCTACCCTGACGGTAAATTTCTCCAGGTCTCCCCATTGCTCTGCTTTTTTTATTACCTTTATTCCAGTTTCATCATTAATTTTGATCCCTTCATTACCATTTTGCAAAAATTCTTCCATTGCATTCTGAGCTACAAAAACCAGATCTCCCAGGCTTGAAGCCTGGCGGTCCATTATCTTCCAGTTCAGATAACCTTCAGAAAAAGCACCGATAACCATAGCTAATAAAACCATTGAAAACAAAACTTCCCATAGAACAAAACCTTTTTTGTTCAGTATTCTAATCCCCTTTCTTTTCAATTTTCATCCTGATCCTTCCCGTTCCTACCCTGGTAATAATGTGAGCCAAAGAACCTTCTCCCTTTAGTGTTATGGTATTTCCCCTTGAAGGTGCCCCGGTAGGAGAAAAATGAAAACCATTACCCTGGAGGGAAAAATCCTTTAAAAACACGCCTTCAACAAGTTGTCTTTCCCGGAGAATTTCTTCCTCACTTTCTTCACCCTTGGAAATCCAGTAAAAATCCTTTCCAAAATCCAGGTGGACAAAATGATTAGAACCACTCATTATTGCCCTGTTCCTTGCCCAACGGAGGTCTGTCACAAGGTGGCGCGCCTCTTTGTGTAAATCCAGCACCCCAGGTTCCCAGCCTGTTCCCAGAGTTATTGAATAAAAAATTCCCAAAAGGAAAATTGCAACAACAAGTTCTATTATTGAAAACCCACCTTTATCAAGGTTTAAAATCTTCTTCACAAAAACCACCGCCAAATAGTAGTCCAGTTTCCCATAAGGATAATGGAGCCAAAGGGAATGGGGATGCTTAAAACAAAAGACACAGAAAAAACAGTAAAATCAATATTTTTCCCCTTACCAGACCTGAACCATCTCCAGCATTGGTAAAAGCATTCCAACCATTATTAAGCTAATAAAACCGGCAATAATTAGAATCATCAATGGCTCCAAAAAAGAAATCAGGTTTTTTAACCAATTTTCCATTTCGTTTTGATAATATGAGCCAATCTGATCGGTCATTTCATCTAAATTTCCCGTCTCTTCCCCAATCCGGAGCATACAAATAAAAAATGGGTCCGGTGTAAGGATTTTTTCTATAGCCTGGGAGACCATTTCCCCCTGTTCAACTTCTTCTTTGGTTTGGGTCATTTTTTTTTGAAAAAAGGAATTCCCTATCTGCTTACTGGCTACCTCCAGGCTCCTATCCAAAGGTAAACCCGCTTTTAAAAGTAAACTCAGGTTGTTAGCCAAATTTGCCCAATAAATTTTCCTAACAGCCCAAAATCGGGCAAGCTGGCCATCTAACCAAAACTTGAATTTCCCCCGGGGTTTAAAAAAACGACACAGAAGGGCCATACCCAAAACAATTAGGGGGAAGAAAAAGGCATTTTCTTTTACAAAAAAACTTAAGAAAATCAGCCTTTGGGTTAAAATGGGTAACTCCTGTCCAAAATCCAGGTATAGAGAAGAAAAAAAAGGAAGCACCTGGAATAGGAGAAATCCCTTAACTCCCAAGGCAACAGCAAAAACAAAAAGGGGGTACCGGACAGCCTCTTTTATTTCTCTTTTGAAAGCCAGTTTTCTTTCAAAATGATCGGCAAGATTGTTCATTACCATTGATATTAGTCCTGTTTCCTCTCCCATTTTTACCATCTGGCAAAAAAACTGGGGGAAAAAACCGGGATGCTCAGAAACCCCTGAAAATAAAGAATTTCCCTG